>CAIMNT010000021.1 GCA_903842855.1 uncultured Actinomycetes bacterium | reverse complement strand
TATATTGGCGTTGAAATCTAATATTTGCTGTTAAGCAAATATTAGATCGCTAACCAAAAAGGATTCTCAAATCGCTTGACAAATGCTGCGAGCCATTCGGCAGCAAGTGCACCATCGATTGCTCGGTGATCAACAGATAAAGTGAAGTTGATGACTGATGCGACTTTGATTTCGCCATCAATCACAACTGGCTTCTGCTTTGCAGCACCGACAGCCAAGATTGCTGACTGTGGTGGGTTGAGAATTGCAGAGAACTCATCTGTTCTGTACATACCGAGGTTGGTCACAGAGAATGACCCGCCTTCGATCTCATTTTGCTTGAGACGACCCGCACGAGCACGTGCGATCAAATCTTCAGTGACTGCACCGAGCTGCTCTAGATTAAGATGATTAATCCCGCGAACAACTGGTGTGAGCAAGCCATTGTCTGTCGCGACCGCCACAGAGACGTCTACATCGGCAAACTGGCGAACAGCGGTATCAGTCCAGATGCAATTAGCTGATGGTACATCAGAGAATGCAGCTGCAACAGTCTTGAGAATTAGATCTGTGACAGAGACTTTCTTAGGAGCCCAGTCGTTATATTTTTTGCGGAAGTTAAGGAAGTCATCGGCAAGTACTGGCGCAGATAGATAGAAATGCGGAACGCTCGACTTGCTCTCAGTCAGACGTCGTGCAATTGCTTTTCGCATGCCGCTATGAGGAATGTCAGTGAATGAACCAGCAGGAATGTTTGGAAGAACTGGCACCGCAGCTTTTGCTGGGGTTGCTCCACTCTTAGCGATTGCTGCCTGAACATCGCGACGAACAATTCGACCATCTGGGCCAGTTCCCTGGATTAGAGCGGGATCTAAGCCGCTCTCTTTAGCCAGGCGACGGGCAAGTGGGCTAAGGAATAGACGTGTTCCGTGCAGTGATGCGCTCGGTGTTGGTGAAGCAGCTGGTGCCGCCACGGTTGGCGCCGGCGCAGCTGGGGTTAGAGCCGCAGGAGCCGGAGTTGGCTCTGGCGCAGCTGGTGCGAGGGAAACTCCTGCATCAGCAATAGCCTTTTCGATCTCGGCAGCGCCTTCGCCCTTAGCGGTGAGCACTGCAATTGGTGCACCAACTTGGACATGGCTACCTTCTTTGGCCAAATATCGGCCCAGAACACCATCACCTTCGCCTGGAACTTCGACCAGCGCCTTCTCAGTCTCAACTTCGGCGATAGCCTGGCCATCGGTAAATGACTCGCCCTCGGCGATCAACCACTTGGCGATAATCGCTTCGGTCGCATTAGCCAGAACTTCTGGCATTCTCATGATGCTCGCCATTACGCAGCACCTCCGAATCCAGCTTTAACGCGATCAATTCCGGCAACAATCTCCTCGACGCCAGCGATTGCGGCGCGCTCCAAAACCTTGGAGATGCTTGGAGAGGCTTCGCCACCTGTCACGCGCTGGACAGGTTGGTCTAGCCAATCGAAGTAGCGGCGCTGAATTTCATCGGCCAACCATCCGCCGTAAGACGTTCCTAGTGCGCCTTGTTCAACGATCAATACGTTGTTGGTCTTCTTGATACTTGCCTCAACTGTGCTCCAGTCAAAGCTCGCACGATCTAGCCAACGAAGATCGATAACTTCTGCATCGATACCAGTTTGTTCAACCGCAGTGAGAGAGTGCTTGACCATCGACAAGTATGTTAGGACCGTAACATCATTGCCGGTGCGACGAACGTTCGCTTTACCAAATTCGATCTGATAATCGAAGTCGCCTTTAAGCACATCTCCTATATCTTGATAGAGATCAACATGTTCTAGAACAAGAACGGGATCTTGTAACGCGAGTGCAGCATTCATCAAACCGATATATTCGGAAGGAGTAGATGCAGCGACAATACGCCAACCTGGACTTGTGACAAAGATTCCTGCTGGATCCATAAGGTGCTGTGAACCATAACCACTGCCCATCGCAACCTTGGTGCGCAAGACAAGTGGAACAGGATTCTCGCCACCGAACATGTGACGAGCTTTGCCGATCTGGTTGAAGACTTGGTCTGCAGCAACCCACATGAAATCCGGATACATAAATTCAACGACAGGACGATAACGACCGTCGAGAGCTAGCCCACCACCAACACCTGCGAATGCGTTTTCGCTAATGGGTGTTCCAAGAATGCGATCTGGATATTTCTTAGAGAGCCCCTTAGTCGCACCATTGGTGCCACCGTTGAGGCGATGAATATCTTCACCGAGTACAACAATGCGTGGATCGTTCTCCATCGCGCGATCAAGCACACCTGCAACGGCATCAACAAACTTCATCTGCACTTTTGGAGCGCTAGATGTGAGTGGCTCTAGTGTGCGAGCCGATTTAAGTTCTGATGCATCCCCGCGCACGCCAACGTTTACAAAGCTGGTGTCAGGCCAGAGTGATGGACGAATACGACGCTTACCAGCAGCATCTGGGTTAGGTTCTGTGAGTTCAGCTGCCGCCTTGCGGTTAGCTGCTAACGCTTGCTCGCGTACAGAATCCACACCTGCTTGATCAATAAGACCTAATGCGATCATTTCATTTGCAACACGAAGCAGCGGATCGCGGGCGCGCCACGATGCTTCTTCTTCTTTAGAGCGATAGCCAAATGCACTGCCAGGGAAGGCGCCATTTTGATGGAAGAAGCGATAAACATCAGCTTCAATCAGAGCTGGGCCTTTACCTGAGCGCATGTACTCTTCGGCTTCCTTCATCGCCAAATGAACAGCGAGTGGATCCATGCCATCGACTTTCCATGATGGGAAACCAAATCCAAGTGCACGTGCCGAGAGTCGGGGCTCTGCGGTTACTTCTGAGACGTGAGTAGATACTGCATAAAGATTGTTCTCGATGAAGAAACAGAACGGCAACTTCCATGCTGCAGCAAGGTTCATGGTCTCCAGTACTGAACCAATGTTGACTGCGCCATCTCCAAAGTAAGAGACAGTGATGTTGTCTGTTCCGGATTTCTTCTGTGCCCAGGCATTACCTGCACCAAGTGGTACGCCGCCACCGACGATAGCATTTGTGCCGAGCGCCCCAGCTTCAAAATTCTGAAGGTGCATTGAGCCACCACGACCACGGCAATAACCCTGAGCCAAGCCCAAGATTTCGGCCAGTGTGCGTTGCAAAACTTCTTGGAGTGCAGGAGTAACCAAGTTGGTGACATCTAGCTTCTGTCCAGAGACATGGTTGATAACTTTTGCCAAGAACTGATGATGACCGCGGTGTGATCCGTTAATTGCATCGTGTGTACCGAGCCCGATGATCGAACCGACTGCGCCACCTTCTTGGCCGACGCTACTGTGAGCGGGTCCATGAACGAGGCCTTCGCCTGCTAGTTCAAGGACAACTTCTTCAAATGCGCGAATGAGATGGAGCTGGCCCAACATCGTCTCTAGAAGTTGTGGGTCGGCTTTGGCCCAATCTTCTGCGGTGGTGGTTAATTCAATCCAAGGCTCACTTGGATGCATTGGTGTGTGGATGCTCATTAGAGAACGATAGGGCTAGATTGCATCCAATCACAAGGTTTTCGGGTAAAAATCTTCCTTTTTAGGGCGATTTAGGACTAGATTGTATCCAATGAACGGTATTCCAGGATTACGAGGCACCGAGCACATCGGCTTTACCGTCCCTGATCTCGATCAGGCCGAACGGTTCTTTGTGGATGTGATCGGCTGCGAACGCGTCTACAACCTAGGTCCCTTTACTCGCGATGACGACTGGATGCAGGTTCATCTTGGCGTTCATCCACGAACAGTGATGCGTGAGCTGCGCTTCTTCCGCTGCAAATTCGGTCCCAACTTTGAGATTTTTCAATACGAGAGCGCTGACGGCCAGGCACCACAGCCTCGCAACTCGGATATCGGCGGTCACCACCTAGCTTTCTATGTTGATGACTTTGATACGGCGCTGGAATATCTCAAGAGTAAGAATGTAGAGATCATGGGCGAGCCGACTGCCAGCCGGAGTCATAGTGAAGGTCAGTGCTGGGTTTATTTCAAGAGCCCATGGGGAATGCAATTCGAGTTAGTGAGTTTTCCTGATGGCAAGGCGTATGAATCTGGCTCTGCAGTAAAACTCTGGCACCCTGCACATCCGGAACTGTAACGTGACAAACGAAAACGATTTAGCGCTCAGCCAACAGATTGCGAACTCAGTCAGAGAGGAAATTCTTGCTGGCAAATACGCACCAGGTGTGCGCATTCGGCAAGAAGATATCGCAGAACAGTTTGGTGCGAGTCGCTCCCCCGTGCGTGAAGCGTTGCGCATCCTAGAAGCAGAAGGTTTAGTCAATCTTGTTGCGCACACTGGTGCCTGGATCGCAGATCTCTCGCTACAAGAGTGTGAAGAGATGTATCAACTTCGTGAGCGGATAGAACCGTTGATGATTCGTTTGAGTATTCCTGAATTAGATTCGCAAACAATCACTCGACTGACAGAGCTGACTGTAGCAATGGAGAAAAATAAGGATGTGGAAACATTTCTTAAACTCGATCGTGAGTTTCACTTACTGACCTACTCAGGCGCACATACGTTATTAGTTGGCGATATGGTCAATCGTTTGTGGAATACAACGCAGCATTACCGCCGCGCCTACTCACAACTGCTTGCTGCATCATCCTTCAAACCAGCGCATATGGAGCATTTTCTGCTCTTAGAAGCGATTAAAAAGGGTAATTGTGATGACGCTGAAAGAATCTTGTACGGCCATATTCGCCGCACAAGATTAGAACTTTCAGAACATTCGGATTTATTTACGCGCGAGGCGGAATAATCTTTTCGGCACGTAGCTTTTCGAAGAGATCGAAGAAGGAGTCAGGAGTTACCTGAACTTCACGAAACCCAGCCTTGCGGCTCTTGCCCATGTCGGCGAATGTTTCTACCTGGCGACCGAGGTCAGCATCTGAGTGCCACCATGATGCGATCTCTGAAGCTTTGTAGTTTTCCAAATTGTATTTAGCAACAATCTTGGCCCACTCTGCATCTGCGCCACCCATACGTGGTTCTAGTGGTGAAGTCTCTGCAGGATATCCAGGATCTGTTACTCCGAAATATTCTGCGATGAGCTTCCATAGTTGGCGCCAGCGAAATACATCGCCGTTGACTGTATTGAATGCTTCGTTCTTTCCGGCGGGATCAGTCGCTGACCAGACTGCGTGACGAGCAAGTAGACGAGCATCAGTTACATCGGTAACGCCGTTGTACTGCTCTTTAGATCCAGGGAAGATAAATGGCGCACCGGTCTCTTTGCAGATGCTGGCATACACAGCGAGTGTGACGCCCATGTTCATCGCGTTGCCAAGAGCCCAACCGATCATTGTGTGTGGGCGATGAACAGACCAGGTGAAGCCTTGTTCTGCAGCAGACTTGAAGAGAATGTCTTCTTGTGTGTAATAGAAATTGTCGATAGGTAGGCGAGCTTGGCTCTCTTTAAATGGAGTCTCCATTGGTGTTGATGCGTAAGACTCGAAGGGCCCGAGGTAGTGCTTGAGTCCTGTGATCAGTACAGCGTGTTCGAGTGTGCGCTTCTGAGCGAATGCATCGAGTGTGTTTTGGAGCATTGCGCCGTTAACAGCGATATTTTCCTTCTCGGTGTTCTGGCGAGACCAGGTGCAGAAGAAAAGGTGCGTGATTGGAAGATCTGCGACTGCGGCTTTCACACTCTCTGGCTCAAGAACATCGCCATAGACATGCTTTACGCCTGGAACGATGATTCCTGGCTTGCGCGAGAGACCATAAACAGTGAAACCCTGTCGTTGTAGCTCTGCTGCGATGTTGTTACCGGTAATTCCAGTAACTCCGATAACGAGGGCGTTCTTGCTCATCGTTGGGTCCAATCTCTTGAGATCTCTGTAGGAGTGAATGCCTTAAATACCTAGGCAGGATGTTATGTGAGACTACACATAAAGACAATACTTCGGGGCGAGTGTACAGCAGTGCTTGACGGCCTACGCGGCTAGTGAAACACTTTTAACTAGGAATAACTAGGAATAAATAGGAAGCGGTGCAAGTTTTTTGCAGTAACCAACGACGAGGGGGTTGTGGTGGGCAGAGTTTCCGGCAAATCAATCATCATCACCGGTGCTGGTTCGGGCATAGGTGAAGGAATTGCTCGAATATGTGGAGCCGAAGGAGCCAAGGTCGGTGTCTGGGATCTCAATCCGCAGGCCGCAGCTCGTGTAGCGGTGCATATTAATGACAATGGTGGTCACGCGATTGCGCTCGTCGCCGATGTTTCACAGCGTGCCCAAGTTGCGCGAGCATTTAAAGAATTCGTTGATTGGGCAGGTTCACTCGATGTGCTCTTTAACAACGCGGGCTTTAATAAGCCGATGCCTTTGATGGAAGTCACCGAAGAAAATTGGAACGCCATCATGAATGTCAACGGACTTGGTGTACTTATCTGCACCCAAGAGGGTGGCAAGTACATGATCGCTCAGAAGAGCGGCAAAATTATTAACACCGCATCTATTGCTGGCCGTCAGGGTTATCCATCGTTCACGCCATATTGCGCTAGCAAATTTGCGGTGAATGCGATCACTCAAGCGACAGCACGTGCGCTCGCCCAATACAACATCACGTGTAATTCTTTCGCACCGGGAGTGGTTGACACTCCGCTATGGGTGACGTTGGATAAAGACCTGATGGAGATGGGGGATTCAGAGCGTCCAGGGCAAGCGATGGAAGATTTCTCAGCTGGAATTTTGAAGGGCCGTCCAGCTAGACCTGAAGATCTGCAAGGAATGGCTCTTTTCTTAGCATCAACAGACTCCGACTATATGACAGGCCAGACGATCATGATCGATGGCGGAATGGTATTGGTATAACAATGAAAGCTCTTCAATTTATGTCGCCAAACGTAATGTCAGTCAATGATATTGCGACTCCTAAAATTGCAGACGATGAGGTTCTTTTAGCCAGTCGTTCTGTGGGAATCTGCCACTCCGATATCGAACTACTCGAAGGTCGCTACATCATTCCATTCTCTTACCCAATTATTCCGGGCCACGAATGGTCAGCCGAAGTTCTGGAGGTTGGTAAGAAAGTAACAAAACTTAAAGCTGGTGATCGCGTGGTTGGAGAATGCGTCATTGGCCAAGAGCACTTTGGATTTTCAATCAGCGGCGCTATGGCCGAACATTTCATTGCAAAAGAAGATTGGTTACACAAACTTCCAGAGAATGTCTCTTGGACTCAAGGCGCGCTCGTTGAGCCATTTAGTTGTGGCTACTACGCGACTGTTCGTGCCGACAACATGGATGCCAGTGACACTGTTGCAGTATTTGGTGCCGGTCCAATCGGTCTTGGTGTAATCGCTGCTAGCGCTGCTAAAGGTGCGCGCGTGATTGTGATCGAACCTTCTGCCTCTCGCGCTGCGATTGCGCTCAGCCTTGGAGCTGAAGTAATTGTCGATCCAACAAAGCAGAACACCAAAGATGCCGTCATGGAAGCAACTAAGGGTGTCGGCGCAACTGTTGTTATTGACGCCAGCGGACGCCCAGATGCAATGGCCATGACACTAGAAGTAGCCGCATTCCATGCTCGCTTGGTGATCATCGGAATCAGCGTTGGTGGAGTTGCCCCAACTCAAATGGGCTTGATCCAGTCCAAGGAGCTCCAAGTGCGCGGAATCATTGGCTCCCCTGGCGTTTGGCCAGAGACCATCCGCTTCCTTTCACGAACCAACTTGGATCTCTCAAAGCTTGTGACTTCTTCATTTGATATTGCCGATGCCGACAAGGCGTATCAAACAGTGCTTAGCGATAAGAGTCAGATCAAGGTTCACGTAACAAATAAGGGCAACTAATGACAACAATGCGTGCAGCAGTACTTCACGGAACACACGATCTGCGAGTCGAGGATTTCCCGAAGCCGGAGAAACTCGGAGCCAAGGACGTCCTGATTCACGTCAAGTACAACGGTTTGTGCGGAACTGATGCAACTGAGTTTGCAAAAGGTCCAATGATGGTGCCGCTCAATAATCCGCATCCAAATAGTCATCACCACGGTGCCACTGTTCTTGGTCATGAATTTATTGGAACTGTTGTTGATGCCGGTCCCGAAGCACAAGAGATGATCGGCAAGCGCATAGCATGTGGAGCTGGAGTTTCTTGTGGTGAATGTTCTATGTGCAAAATCGGACGAACAAATCTTTGCGCGCATTACTACACACTCGGATTAAGCATTCATGGCGGAATGGCTGAATACGCCGTCGCACCTAAAGATATTTGTGTAGAAATCCCAGCTGATATCAGTGATGAAGATGCTGCATTGGCACAACCACTCGCTGTTGGAATTCACGGCATGCGTCGTTCTGGCGTGAAGAAGGGCGATCGAGTTGTTCTTCTTGGTGTCGGAGCAATCGGCTCCTTTGTATGTGTTGCGTTGCAGAATATCGGCGCAGAGATCATTGCCATGGATATCGATCAGAAGAGATTGGATACAGCTAAAGAACTTGGCGCCACAACAACGATTCTGATACCGACAGATCTCACGCCAGAAACCATCAAGAGTTATGTCCCGGGCGGCGCTGATGTTGTCTTTGAAACATCTGGCGCGCCAGGTGCAGCTGCACGTGCACTTGCGATAACAAAGATGGGTGGAACGCTCATGTTGATGGGTCTCAATAAGTCGCTGCAGGAGTTCCCATTTTGGGATGCTGTCTTGCGCGAGGTATTGATTCAAACAACTGTTGCGCATGTCTGCCAAGATGATGTGCCGCTAGCGCTAGAGCTACTTCGTTCTGGAAAAGTCGCCAAACTCCTTACAGATCGCATCTTTCCGCTTGAGCAAGCTAATGAAGCTTTTGAGATTCTTAGTTCAGGCAAAGCAATTGGCAAAATTTTGATTGCAGCTAGCTAATGAATTCAAAGCCAGTCGTTGCAATATTGGGGCTTGGAAAAATGGGCTCCGCAATTGCAAAGGAGTTATCTGCTGCCGGAGTAACACTTCAGTTGTGGAACAGAAGTCAGGCCACCACAGATCAATTAGTTGATCAGTTGCAGAGCGCCAACGTGCGAGCATGTGTTACCGCAGGTGAAGCAATTGATGGCGCTGATTTTGCTCTATGCACATTTGCAAATGGTGCTGTCACATATGCAACGTTGATCGAAGACGCTTCCACTCTTGAGAAAGCAAAGCCAGCTCTCATCGTTGCAGATTTGGGAACGAGTGGAGTAGATGTCGCTCGCAAGTTGGCAACCGAACTCACACAACGCAAGATCCGATTTATTGACGCACCTGTTTCGGGAAGCATGGCAACAATTGCATCTCACCAGCTCCTTGTGATGGCAAGTGGTCAGCGTGAAGTGGTCGATGAGATTGCACCAGTACTTATGCACTTTTCAAAAAAGGTTGCGTATCTCGGAGAAGCTGGTTCTGGGCAAGTAATGAAACTTGCTGTCAATCTCATCGTGCACACACTCGATGCAGCTGTTGCCGAATCGTTGGCACTTGCGGCCAAGGGCGGAGTAACACCAGAGGCTGCCTACGACGTTTTTGATGAGAGCGTGATTGCGGCGCCGTTTGTGAAATACAAGCGCGATGCATTTTTGAATCCAGAAGCTCCGGTAGCCATGCGAGTCGATACAGTCTCCAAGGATCTTGGTCTGATCACGAATCTTGGTGTGACTTTGGGCGTTCCGCTGGCTGTCACTGAGGCGGTAAAGGGGCTTTTCGCCCAGGCCCAGGCGGCTGGTTTTGCCGAGAGGGATATGGCCAGGATCGTCGAATTCCTGCAAAAATTGTAATTAAAACGTTATAAAAAAACCTTGTTAACACCCGAAATCCCTATGTACAGTCAGAGTTAACACCTTGGACTTCACCCATATTGGGAAGAGCCAAACCGGGTAGAAATACGGAGGCTGCAAGCAGTGAGTAGCGAGTTAATCCAGGCCTCCACCAAGCGCCTTCGTGCAATCGAAGTCTCGCGTGGAATGAAGACCATGGTTGGCGCCCTCATTGCCTTGGGTGTTATCTGTGCAATCTTTGTGCCAGATAGCGTAAGCAAAGGTGCACTCCTTGGAATGCTTCCATTTGCAGCAGTGCTTGCAATTATTTCTCTTGGTCAGACGCTGGTAGTTCAGCAAGGTGGAATCGATCTCTCTGTTGCTGGCTCAGTTTCACTTGCAGTCGTGTATGTGACGCGTCTGCCTCAACAGCAGAACAGCCAACTATGGAAAGCTGTTTTGGTTGCCCTAGCGAGTGCGATCGTCGTCGGTGTTATTAACGGAATTTTGATCAGCCGCATCGGTATCAATGCGATCGTGGCAACGCTCGGAATGAGCTCACTTGAGTACGCAGTCATTATGGCTATCTCTCAAGGTTCTCCACGTCGCACAACAAATTTGCTCAATCACATCGCCGCCAACCTCTTCTTGGGAATTCCGGATTCGGTTTACTTCGCAGTTATTGCGACAGTTCTCGTGACGCTATTTCTTAAGCGCAGTATCGCGGGTCGTCGATTTGAAGCTATTGGCGCAAGCCCGCGTGCAGGTTTTGCTGCTGGACTCAAAGTGCGCAAGCATCAGATGGTTGCCTATGTATGGGCCCAACTTCTCTACTGCCTCGCAGGTATTTTGCTCGCAGGAATTTTGACACAGCCAACTGCCTATCAAGGTGACAGTTTGGTCTTCCCATCTGTGACAGTCGTAGTACTAGGCGGAACTTCACTGCTTGGTGGACGTGGCTTCCCTGCTGCATCAGCGGTTGCCGCTCTCTTCCTACAGCAGCTCAATCAAATGGTTTTGACGCTTAACGTCCCATTTGGTATTCGCACGTTGGTCACTGCGATCGCCCTTCTTATCGGAATTGCGCTCTACACAATTCGTTGGGAATTGGTAAAGGCGCGAATTAAAGAATTTACAGCCAATCGGAAAGTAGGGGCCGTTAGCGCTTAAGCGCTAGAAATCCCACACATAGGTTTCGGCAATACTGCCGAAAGTGCGACACCGTTGCCGCACATCTAGGAGAGGAAAAACATTGATACGCAATAGAAATCGCGTTCTCAAAGTTGCAAGTGGCGTTGGAGCAGCTGCAATGCTTCTCACGACATTGATCACATCTGCTGCAACTAGTACGGCTGCCACTGCACCTTCCTGGTGCGGTCCAAAGCACATCACAATGGCACTTACAGATGGTTTCGGTGGAAACTCATGGCGCCTAGTAACAACAGCTTCTGCTCAAGATGAAGCAGCAAAGTGCCCAAGCGTTACAAAGCTTTACTACGCTGATGGACAAGGCAACACATCAAAGGCAATCTCAGATATCAAGGGATTTGTCGCAAAGGGCGTTAACGCTCTCGTAGTATTCCCAGATGCAGGCAAGGCAATGCTTCCTGCTCTTCGCGCAGCTTATAAGGCTGGCGTTGTAACAGTCCCTTACCGTGTTTCACCTGGCGGAACAGCTGGCGTCGATTACACAGCATTTATTGGTACACCATTCGCACAAGCTGGTCAGAACTGGGCACAATTCGCGCTTCAGGCTCTACCAAAGGGCGGAAACGTTCTATTCCTTTCAGGTCCAGCTGGTAACAGCCAAGGTATCGAAGAGGCTCAAGGTTTCTGGGGCGCTCTTAAGAACCACCCTGAGTTCAAGCCAATCGGTGCACAACCTTTCGAAGTTACAAACTGGGATCCAGCTCTAGCTCAGCAGGTTTTGACAGCTGATATCGCTGCAAATCCAAAGATCGATTTGATCTTGTCTGACTTCGGTCCAACACTTGTTGGTGCTCTAACAGCAGCTCAGAAGACAGGCTGGAAGATTCCTGCAATTGCAGCATCTGACGGAAACGTCCTAGGTTGCTTCTGGAAGACAATGCAAGCTACAGATCCATTCCCAATGATGACTGTATCTACACAGAACGACCACGCTCGTCTAGCAATTGATTATGCAGTTGCAAAGGCAACAGGCGGCAAGGTTCCAGCAAGCACTCAATATCCTTCTCTTCCATTCGAGAACTCACTTACTGGTAAGCCAAATCCAGTTGAATGTCAGCCATCACTTCCAGGCGACATCTACTTGTCAGCAAAGCTTTCAGGTGCAGCACAAGCAGCTCTAGGAAAGAAGTAATATCTAGTTAAGTATCGTAAGTAGAAGTTCGGTTGGCTACGGAGAACCCGTAGCCAACCTGACTTTTTAATAGTCAATTTTCTGAAATTAATTCTTTAATTTATTCTGAAAAGCATTCTGAAAAGGTGTCCTTGTGAGTAATTCACCGCTAGTTCTTTCTAATATTTCTAAGAACTATTCTGGCGTTGCAGCCCTGCGAGATGTATCCCTAGAGGTTTTCGCTGGCGAAGTGCATGCGCTCTTAGGTGAAAATGGAGCGGGAAAGTCCACGCTCATGAACGTTGCATCAGGAACCACAATTCCAGATGTTGGAACAATTACTATTGATGGTCAGGTGATCGAGAAACTCTCACCCAAACTTGCCTCAGAGCTCGGTATCGCTTTTGTGCACCAACACCCTGCAGTTCTCCCAGACCTCACTGTGGCTGAAAATATTCTTATCTCTATCCCTCGCAAATTCTTAAAGAGTTCCGGCAGCGCAAACGCAGCTATGCGCGCAATGCTCGATGATTTTGGTCTTAACGTTGATCTTAAAGAGCGCGTCAGCTCGCTCTCAGTCGCACAAAAGCACTTGCTAGAACTGGCAAAAGCCTTTGCGATTCACCCAAAGATTTTAATTCTTGATGAACCAACTGCCCCGCTTGGCCAAGAGTCTGTCGACTTCTTGTTTGACCGCGTTGGTCGAATTATTAAAGAGGGTACTGCGGTCATCTACATCACTCACCGTATGGCCGAAGTACGCACCCTCGCAATGCGAGTCACAGTGCTGCGTGATGGAAAATTCCGTGGCTCTTCACTCGTCTCTGATATCACCGACCACGAACTCTTGACGCTTATTGTTGGCCGCGAATTAGAATCCACCTTCCCAGCAAAGCATGTGTCAGCATCTAGCGATCAAGAATTCTTGCGTGTAGAAAAGCTTTCTTCAGATGAGTTCTTTGATATTTCTATTGAAGCCAAGCAAGGCGAGATCATCGGTATCTCTGGTGTTGTCGGAAATGGCCAAAGCGCACTTCTACGTGCACTTGCGGGTACTGCGAGTTCAGAAGGCGAAGTCACTATCGGTGGCAAGGTCTACACGCCGAAAGATTTGATCAACAACGTGGCGTATATGCCGGCTGATCGCCATGGCGAAGGCCTCATGATGTCGCTCTCTGTACGCGAGAACGCTGCCCTGAAGGCGCTTAACTCCTTTAAGTCAGGATTGTTAGTCAATCGAAATCGCGAAGTTAAGACAGTAACAGATTCACTTAACTCAATTGCGGTCAAGACGGCTTCGATCGACACCCAAGTATCTTCCCTCTCGGGTGGTAACCAGCAGAAGGTCGTGATGACTCGCGCGTTGCTCTCAAATCCAACAATGTTGATTGCTGACGAACCTACCCAGGGCGTGGACGTTGGAGCTAGAGCCGAGATCTACGCGATCTTGCGTGAGATCGCTCAAAAAGGAATTCCAGTCATCGTTGCATCTTCTGATGCCAAGGAGCTCGAGGGTCTCTGCGATCGTGTGTATGTCATGTCGCGTGGACACATTGTCGAAAAGCTTGAGGGCGAGGACATCACTGAGGCAGAGATGGTGAAGGCCGCGGTTGCATCGACAACTCTCATCAAGCAAAAGAGTGAGAGCGAAACCTATCAGAAGAAGTCAGGCAGTATTCGTCGATTTATTAAGGGCGATTTCATTCCGCCAGTTGTTCTATCGATCATCATGGTAGTGCTTGGAATTTACATTCACTCCAAGAATGCTCGCTATACCTCAGCCTTTAATATCAACTCAGTTCTTCAGTTGGTTGCTGCACTTGGATTTATTGCCGTAGGCCAAACAATCGTGATGCTGGTCGGCGGTATGGACCTTTCGGTCGGACCTATGGCTGGCTTCTTGTTGATTATTGCCTCCTTCTTTGTTCATGATGGCTCGAAAATGACAAGCATCATCTTCGCCTTCGTCTTAATGTTCGTTTTAGCAGTCGGTGGCGGCTCCATGAATGGCGTGCTTATTCGCTATGGCAAATTCACAGCGGTGGCGGCTACTTTGACGGCCTATATCGGTATCCAGGGCGTGAGTTATATGTTGCGCGAAACTCCTGGTGGATACATCAACCAGAACGTAGCCGCAAAGATCACTGGATCTCTTGGTCCAATTCCTGTCGCCTTCATCATTCTTGGTATTGGATCTTTTGCCCTTGAGTATTACGTCCGCAATTCACGATGGGGCATGCGCCTTCGTGCAGTCGGTTCAGACGAAGAGTCTGCTCGTCGCCTCGGTATCCAAATCAATAAGACAGTGATTACCGCATACATCCTCTCTGCTGTCTTCGCAGGCCTTGGAGCGGTCATGCTGATGGCCCAATTGGGAATCGGTGACCCAGCTCAGGGAACTTCTTACACGCTTCAGTCAATCACGGCTGTTGTTCTAGGCGGTACCTCACTTCTTGGTGGACGTGGCTCCTTCATTGGCACGCTCTTTGGTTCGATGTTGCTGATCCAAGTGCTTAATGCGACCACCTTCTTGGGACTATCTCAGACCTGGCAATATTTGTTCCAAGGATTGCTAGTCATTGCTGCAGCAGTTATTTATACAACCACACGCGCCTCGAAAGGGAAAAAATAAATGAAAGCAGCACGTTTTCATGGCCAGAAAGATATTCGAATTGAAGATGTTGCTAAGCCTGGTGCGCCTATGCCGGATGAAGTGGTTGTAGAGCCGCTTTACTGTGGAATTTGTGGAACGGATCTACATGAATATGTCGTAGGAGCGATCGTTACTCCTACTAAGCCACACCCACTCACAGGCGTCACTAACCCACAAATCCTGGGTCATGAATTTTCGGCGCGCGTAATCGAAATCGGAAAAGATGTCCGCAATGTAAAGGTGGGTGATCGCGTTTCGATCATGCCTGCGATTGTCTGCGGTCGTTGCATTCCATGTCGAACTGGACGCGGCCACCTCTGTGAACTCTTTGCTTGTACTGGTCTCTCTGCCCCAACAGGTGGACTTGGCGAGATCGCTGTAGTAAAGGAATACCAAGTAGCCAAGCTGCCTGATTCAATGTCAGATATCGCTGGCGCACTCGTTGAGCCTGCTGCCGTAGCTGCTTATGGCGTAGATCGTGTGGGCGTCACTGGTGGCGACATCGTTCTTGTCTCTGGTGCAGGTCCTATCGGAGCCCTCTCTGCGCTCTATGCAAATGCGCTGGGTGCATCACAAGTGATTATCGCTGAGCCAAATCCACACCGCGCAGCATTTGCTAAGTCTCTCGGATTAGGTCCAGTTCTTAATCCACTCGAGGAATCTTTTGGCGCGACCATCATGGATATCACTGAAGGTCGTGGTGTCGATATGGCTGTAGAAGCATCTGGTACCACTGGTGGTCTTACTGGCTGCATGGACAACATTCGCCGTAGCGGAAAGATTGTTCAGACAGGACTTCATACAAAGCCAGCAACAATTAATGCAATGCAACTTTCAGAGAAAGATATCTCCTACGTTGGTTCATGGTGCTACTTGATCACAGATTGGCCTCGCGTCATTCGAATTGCTGCATCTGGCAAGTACCCTATTGAGAAGATGGTCAGTAGCGTCATTGATATCGATGATGTCGTCACCAAGGGGTTTGATGTTCTCATCGATCCAAAGGGCGACCAGATGAAAGTGCTTGTTCAAATTAATAAGTAAGTTCATTAGTTGTAGCAAAGAGCGCCACTTCAATAATCTGAAGTGGCGCTCTTTGCTTGTGTCAGTACTTTAGAAGAGTGGCTTGAGAGAGCTAAGGCTTGGACGGTTCTTCAGATATTCCTGCGCAGCCGCTTCATGCAACTCTTTGTCGTAGTAAGCCCATTCAATGAGTTCAAGTGCAAGTCCATCAGGATCACTGAAGTAGCACCAGCGCCATCCAGCTAATGGACCTTCATCAACAACATTGACATCCGTGTAGAACTTCACGCCCTTGCCTTCGAGTTCTGCCTTCGTTTTATGAATGTCATCGACATTGAAACAGACGTGAGCAGCTCCCAAGTGATTATTTGGTACTGGTTTTCCGGCTAGGTCAGCACGGTCGGCGTATTCAATAAGTTCAAAGGTGGTTGTCTCATCTACCCAGAGTGAGACTTGGCGTAATTTAGCGCCTGGCACTCCTACGCCATTGGAAAGCTCGGGGCCTTCAAACCAGCCAGTTGGTTCGTTTTGAAACTTAAACCCCAAGATGTCATGATAAAAATAGATGGAGCGATCTAGGTCGCTACAGACCAACCCCACATGGTGGACATAATTCATTTTCATACAAATCCCTGCCTCTCGTTGTGCTGAACGCGGTATTTAGGCTACCTCTGTGAAGTGTGACTGTACAGACCTTGTAAATAAATAAAAATAAATGGATAATAAGCGGATGCGTGATCCCATCGAGTACCTAGGTCCACGCCTCAAGGAGATCCGCACCCAATCAGGAACTTCTTTGCGAGAGGTCGCTCGTCAGCTCAACGTCTCTCCCTCCTTTATCTCCCAGATCGAAAATGGAAAATCACAACCATCTGTTGCCACGCTCTATGCCATCGCAAAGCTACTTGGTGTTTCTGTTGATGTACTTTTCGAGGCGCAGGGCACTGACGCGCCAGCTAGCACGGGACTAAAGGTCGAAATTGTCCGAGACACATTCGATCACCCTGCCGATGCATGGGACTCATCTCGAGCGCGAATATCAGCTGTAAACCCCAATAACCGCAGCGTCATTGTGATGGAGAGCGGAGTGCAGTGGGAGCGTCTGGCTGCTACAGCCGAAGCGAACGTAAACTTTATGGAGATTTCTTATGCTCCTGGAGCCAAGACAAATAACTCGGGTGAGATGATTTTTCACGATGGTTTTGAATATGGCTATGCGCTAGAAGGCGAACTTGAACTCACAATCGGTGACCTAATTCTTCCGCTGGCTGCAGGTCACTCTGTGGGATTTGATTCATCAATCCCACATCGATTTCGTAACGTAGGTTCTGCGCCGTTTAAGGGCATCTGGTTTGTGCATGGATGTGTTAAGCACTAATTCATAACAGTTGTGTTATACAGGCCAAAATAGGCAGTTTTACGCTCAAATCCATTGACACCCCTGTTTGCGTGGTGTTAACTAAGAGAGAACATCTACCGACAGTAGTTCTCTAACCCAATGGAGTGAGCAATGGCGATTGCAACATATGGAACAAATGGTGTCGACTGGGAAAATCGCGTTGATTTTGAACGTTTACGTACCGAACGCCTTAATCGTCTCAAAGCCGAGCTCAATAACTCCAGCCTTGGCTCTCTTCTCACATTCGACTTCCACAATATTCGCTACATGACCTCCACTCACATCGGTACATGGGCGATGGACAAGATGATTCGCTTCTCAATTTTGCCTCGTGGTGGCGAACCAGTTCTTTGGGATTTTGGTTCAGCTGCAAAACACCACACTCTCCAAACTCCTTGGTTGGATAAAGCGCACGCCGACGCTTCCGCAAACGGACATGCTCCACACCATGACGCGAGACCACTTGTCGGTTCACGCGCAGGTATCTCAACTCTGCGTGGTGCGATCAGTCCTTCTGCAGGTCAAGCTGAAAAAACAGCAGAGAAGATTTATGAAGTATTAAAAATTTATGGTCTCGAGAATGAGCCACTAGGTGTTGACATCATTGAGCCACCAATCATGTTTGCATTACAAGCTAAGGGAATCAAAGTTGTCGACGGACAACAGATCTTCCTAGCAGCACGACGTATCAAAACTAAAGATGAACTTACATTGCTGACAACTGCAGCGTCGATGGTTGATAAGGCTTATGAAGACCTTTACTCATTCTTGCGTCCTGGGGTAAGAGAGAATGAATGTGTCGGACTTGTTGCAAAGACTTTGTACGATTTAGGTTCAGAGCATGTCGAAGGTGTGAACGCAATTTCTGGTGAACGCTGTTCGCCACACCCACATGTATTTAGTGATCGACTTATTCGTCCAGGTGATCCAGCATTCTTCGATATTTTGCATAGCTATATGGGTTATCGCACTTGTTATTACCGCACCTTTGCGGTTGGTAGCGCATCTCCCGCACAACGTGATGCTTACAAGATTTGCCGTGAGTACATGGATAAGGCAATCGCTTTGGTGAAGCCAGGCGCAACAACTGCAGATATCGTCAAAGTCTGGCCTAAGGCAGAAGAGTTTGGCTTTGCAAATGAAGAGGCAGCTTTCGCACTTCAGTATGGACACGGTGTGGGACTTTCCATTTGGGAGCGTCCAATCTTTAGCCGCATGATTTCGCTCGAGCACCCTGAAACTCTTGAAGAAGGCATGGTTTTCGCGCTGGAAACCTACTGGCCAGCTAAAGATGGTTGGGGAGCAGCGCGTATCGAAGAAGAGATCGTTGTTACCGCAACTGGCTGCGAAGTAATCACAAAGTTCCCAGCGGAAGAGTTGTTGGTTGCAGGTCAGCGCTACTTCACCACAGGTGGATGGCTTAACACCATGCGTGATTCGCAATCACACCTCAACACCGACACTTTCAATCACATTGGAAACGGTAAGTAAGAATGGATTTGGGAAATGGCTACGGCCATCTAACATATTCAACACTTGTCCACCCAGGTGATACCTGGAGCGATATGAAGAGTTCACTTCAGACTTACGTCCCAGAAGTGAAGAAGCGTGTCAGCCCCAATGCGCCATTCGGTGTTTCCCTTCGCTTAGCTAACGCATCGGTTGAAGAGTTGCTAGCAAAGCCAGAAGAGCGTGCATGGCTAAAAAAGTTCTTGCTCGATAACGATCTTTACATCTTCACGGTCAATGCTTTCCCGTATGGACCATTCAAGGGACAAATTGTTAAAGAGCAGGTCTATGAACCTGATTGGACTACAGATCAACGAACAAAGTACACAACTAACATTGCAGATATTTTGGCTGAAGTTAATCGTCCGCAAGATGAGCCAACAATTCAGACTGCGCCATTGGCATTTCGTCCAAATGTAACCTCACCTGAATACGTCAGCGCATTTAACGAGAACATTTACAGAGTCATTGCTCACTTGATGACCTTAGAAAAGAAGACTGGGCGTCGCGTAAAACTTGCAATCGAACCCGAGCCACATTGCTACTTGGAGACAATCCCAGAGACCGTTGAATATTTTAAGAAGGATATTTATAGCCTTCATGCTGCCCAGCGAGTAAGTCACTACTCTGGCCAGCCACTGGCAGAAGTCTTTGGAGCGGTTCGCCGTTACCTAGGTGTCGTTCTCGATATTTGCCATCAGTCAGTCGAGTTCGAGAACATCACAGAAGATATCGATGCTCTCTCACAGGCTGGAATCCCTATTTTTAAGCTGCAAGAGGCCGCTGCGCTCAAGGTCGATAACGTGACCCCAGAGATTGTTGCCGAGCTGAAAAAATACACCGGCACTATCTATCTTTCGCAGACCACCCAGATGCGAAATGGGGAATTAACCCGCTTCCTCAATCTCGAAGATGCGATTGCTGCTTGGGAGGCCGATCCAGGACCACGTGAATGGCGTACCCACTTCCACGTCCCTGTTTTCCTCAAAGATTTGGGTCCCTTCCAAACTACCCGCAATGGAATTGATGATGCGTTGGCAGTTCACGCCAAAACTCCGCTCTCAACTCACCTCGAAATTGAGACATACACATGGGATGTTCTGCCCGAGCACCTCAAGACTGGTGACATCACAGAGTATGTGGTTCGCGAGCTTGAGTATGTAAAGGGAGAACTTGAGCGCCAGATTGCAGCGCTCAAGTAACCTGCACTGAATTTTATTTAAGCGCTGCCTGAAGATTGGCAAACTCCGCCTGAAGTTCGTGCGGTAATTTGCTTCCGATCTTCGCAAACCATTCTTCGATGAGCGGTACTTCCTGACGCCATTCCTCGATATTTACTGCAGAGACCTCTTGCATTGAGTCTTCGCTGAGTCCAAGCCCTGCGATATCAATTGCTCCTGGTGCAGGTGTGCGTCCGATCGGCGTGGTTATAGATGTTTGTGCACCTTCTACCTGTTCAATTGCCCACTTGATCACTCGGGAGTTTTCACCAAATCCTGGCCATAAGAATTTTCTACTTGAACTTCTGCGGAACCAATTCACATAAAAGATATGTGGCATCCGATCACTCTTGCGACCCATCGCTAACCAGTGGTTGAGATAGTCACCCACGTGATATCCAATAAATGGCAGCATCGCCATCGGATCGCGACGAACAATTCCTACTTCGCCAGTCGCCGCAGCTGTTGTCTCTGAAGAGAGCGTTGCACCCATGAAGACGCCATGCTGCCAATTGTTAGCTTGCACCACGAGCGGGATTGTTGTTTTACGTCGACCACCGAAGAAAATAGCAGAAATCGGTACTCCCGCAGGGCTCTCCCATTCAGGCGCGATGATCGGGCATTGCGCAGCCGGAGTGCAGAATCGTGAATTAGGGTGCGAGGAGAGTTCACCTGATTCGGGTGTCCACGAACGCTTCTTCCAATCGGTTAGGTGCGCAGGTGGCTGATCTGTCATTCCTTCCCACCAAACATCACCATCATCTGTGAGTGCAACATTGGTGAAGATTGAATTGCCATGTTCGATAGTTCGCATGGCATTGGCATTGGTGCTCCAGCCGGTGCCCGGTGCTACACCGAAGAATCCATACTCTGGATTGACTGCATAGAGACGACCATCATCACCAAGTCTCATCCAAGCAATGTCATCGCCAATAGTTTCAACTTTCCAACCTTCAATCGTTGGATCTAGCATCGCGAGATTAGTTTTGCCGCATGCAGATGGGAATGCAGCTGCGATGTAATGAGGATTGCCATGCGGAGGAGTTACCTTCAGGATCAACATATGTTCGGCCATCCAGCCTTCATCGCGTCCAATCGCTGAAGCAATTCTTAGCGAATAACATTTCTTACCAAGCAGAGCATTTCCGCCATAGCCAGAGCCGTATGACCAAATAGTTCGCTCTTCCGGGAAATGGACGATGTACTTCGTGTCATTACATGGCCACGCAACATCTTTTTCGCCTTCATGAAGTGGCGCACCGACGCTATGGAGCGCTGGAACAAATCGTGCGTCAGATCCCATTGCTTCAAGTACTTGTGTGCCAATTCGAGCCATGATGTGCATCGAAGCAACAACATATGGACTATCGGTAATTTGTACGCCATACATTGGATCTTTAGCATCCAATGGCCCCATGCAGAATGGGATTACATACATAGTTCGCCCGCGCATGCTGCCGCGGTAAAGCTCTTGCATGATCGACTTCATATCAACTGGATCCATCCAGTTATTGGTTGGGCCCGCGTCAGACTCATCGCGAGAGCAGATATATGTGCGATCCTCTACGCGAGCAACATCTGTCGGGTCGGAAGCGCACCAGAACGAATTCGGCTTCTTCTTCAGGCGAACGAAGGTGCCTGCCTCGACAAGTTCGGTAGTAATTCGCTCCCACTCACTCGTGGTTCCCGTGCACCAATAAATCTCATCTGGGCTGGTAAGAGCTGCGCTCTGGGCGACCCAGGCAAGCAGCTCTTTATGGGGTGTTGGCGGGGTATTTTTAAGCAAAAACGATGAAGAGGCCACGTTGACTCCCGACGTTAGGTGGATAGTCTCTCTATTGTAAAGTCAGGGTTAACAATTGGGCTAGGGTCGTTAACCAATAAAAAACGTGGTCTTCACCACCTATTACGCTCAATCTGGCCCAGGTTGGGGGCATATTCAGGGCCATTCCCAGGCCGATCCGATCTAAATTCCATCCAAAAAGGAGCGAGTACGCTCGGCATACTTAATAAAACGTAATAAATAAATAGGAGCAATCGCTTGTTAACTCAGATTTTGAAGAAATATTGCGCGCCGTACAAGGGTCAGGTCGCACTGATTTTGCTCATGCTTCTCGTGCAGGCAATCGCATCGCTCTACCTTCCCAACCTCAACGCCGACCTCATTAACAATGGCGTTGCAAAAGGAGATGTCGGATATATCTGGCATATCGGCGAGATCATGCTTGCCTCATCTGCTTTGGTGATGGGAGCATCTATCTGGTTGGCGTTCTTGGCTGCGAAAGTATCGATGGCATTTGGTCGCGATCTGCGCACAGCAGTCTTTACGGCAGTTGAAGGTTTTTCGGCGCGCGAGCTCAATAAATTTGGTGCACCATCTCTGATTACTCGTAACACCAACGATGTTCAGCAAGTCCAGCTTGTTCTCTTTATGGGATTCACCATGATGATCGGTGCGCCTATCACCGGCATTGGCGCAATCTTCATGGCAGTTCGCTCTAACGCTCATCTCTCGCTCTTGCTACTAGTCGTTATTCCGATCATGACGCTTTTGATTGTTAGTTTGCTTCGTCGCATCGTTCCCGCATTCCGGGATATGCAGGTCAAGATTGATCGCATCAATCTGGTCTTGCGCGAACAAGTTGCTGGCGTTCGAGTAATCCGTGCATTTGTAAAGACCCGCCAAGAAGAAGCTCGCTTCGCTGATTCATCGCGCGATCTCATGCAGACTCAACTTCGAGTTACTCGCACATTCGCCGTGATGTTCCCTTCATTATCTCTGATTCTTAACTTGTCATCTGTGGCAGTGATCTGGTTTGGTGCAAAACTCATTGACCAGAACAAACTGCCAATCGGAAATATGACTGCATTTTTGACCTACATCATGCTGATTCTTTCGTCAGTAATGATGGCTGTATTTATGACGCTACAGATTCCTCGCGCAGCTGCATGTGCCGAACGTATCCAAGAGGTGCTAGATACGCCATCTTCAGTGGTTGATACCCCAACCCCAAAAGAGCCCGCAGTACGCGCTGGAGTTGTCGAATTTAAGGATGTCGAGTTTCGATATCCGGGTGCAGAAAAGCCAATCCTCACCGGAGTTTCATTCACTGCAACACCTGGACAGTTCACTGCGATTATTGGCTCAACCGGTTCGGGTAAATCAACCCTTCTTAATCTCATTCCGCGATTCATTGATGTCACAGAAGGCTCGATCCTTCTTGATGGAATTGATTTGCGCGAACAATCTCTGGAAGCAATTTGGACAGAGATCGGCCTAGTCCCTCAGCGCTCATTCCTCTTCGGTGGAACTATTGCGGACAATCTTCGCTACGGTCGCGAACACGCAACCGATGAAGAGATGTGGCACGCTCTCCAGATTGCACAAGCAGATGGATTCGTAAAAGAAAACCCCGATGGCTTGCAAGCGCGAGTTGCTCAAGGTGGTACCAACTTCTCTGGCGGCCAACGACAACGCCTTTCGATTGCGCGTGCGTTGGTGAAGAAGCCACAGATTCTCATCTTTGATGATTCCTTTAGCGCACTCGACTACACCACTGACGCCAAATTACGTGCGGCGCTTCATTCAGAAGTCGGCCATACAACGATGATTGTGGTTGCCCAACGCGTCTCCACAATTTTGCACGCGGATCAAATCATTGTCCTTGATCAAGGAGCAGTGGTTGGAATCGGAACGCACGCCGAGCTCATGAAGAGTTGTGCGACGTACCAAGAAATTGTCTTGTCACAACTATCACCGGAGGAGGCAGCGTAATGAGCACAACTAACGCAACTCCAGGAGCACGCCCAGCTGGCGGTCGTCCGCCTATGGCTGTCGGTCGCGGCGGTCCAATGATGGGAATGACAGGCCCAGCAGCGAAATCCAAGGACTTCAAAGGTTCTCTAAAACGCCTGATGCGCGAAGTCGGCGAAGAACGTAAGACTCTTTACTTGGTGCTGGCACTTATCAGCACAGCCGTAACCATTGGATCGTTCGGACCGAAGATCCTTGGCCATGCCACAAACGACATCTTTTATGGCTATCTAGGACACAAACTTCCAGCTGGTGTGACAAAAGCACAGGCAGTGGCGGGGTTACGCGCACGCGGTCAGGGAACACTCGCGGATGTTCTGCAGAAGAGCGATGTTGTTCCAGGTAAGGGCATCGATTTCACGGCGATTAGCCACTGGATCTTCTTGGCTCTGGCGCTTTATGCAATCTCTTCACTATTCCTATGGTTACAGCAATATCTCATGGCTGGTGTTACGCAAAAGACTGTATTTCGTCTACGCCGTCTAGCTGAAGAGAAGATCGGCCGTCTGCCACTGAGTTATTTCGATACAACGTCACGTGGTGATCTACTTTCAAGAATTACAAACGATGTAGACAACATCTCTACCTCGATGCAGCAAGGTCTCTCACAGATTCTCAACGCAGTACTGACAGTTGTATCAGTACTAGCAATGATGATTTGGATCAGCCCAATTTTGGCGCTGGTCTCACTCATTGCAATTCCGTTATCAATGTTTGCATCGGTTCGCATCGCAAAGGCATCCCAGAAGCAATTTATTGCACAATGGGATTGGACCGGAAAACTCAACGGCCATGTAGAAGAAATGCATACCGGTCATGCGCTAGTAAAAGTCTTTGGTCGTCGCAAACAAGCAATCGAAGATTTCGACGTTCTTAATGAGAATTTGTATGGATCTTCCTTTAATGCTCAATTTATGTCTGGAATCATCCAGCCATCGACCCAGCTCATCTCAAACCTTATTTATGTAGGTATTTCGGTACTTGGCGGCTATCGCGTAGCGACAGGCACTATGTCACTCGGTGATGTGCAGGCATTTATTCAATATTCACGCCAATTCGGTATGCCACTAGCCCAGATCGCCGGCCTGATGAATACGGTCCAATCTGGTGTTGCATCAGCAGAACGTTTGTTTGAGTTGCTTGATGCAGCTGAAGAAGCTCCAGATAAGCCAGACTCAACTCCAATCGGTCGTGCTACGGGTGCCATCGAATTCAAGAACGTCTCATTTAGATATGTCGAAGATCAACCACTGATCGAAGGATTTAATCTCAGCGTAAATCCTGGTCAGACAATCGCGATTGTTGGACCAACTGGTGCTGGTAAGACAACGCTCGTTAACTTGATCATGCGTTTCTATGAGATCAATGGTGGTGAGATCACTCTTGATGGAATCAATACACGCGATATCACTCGTGATGATCTGCGTCGTCAATTTGGAATGGTGCTGCAAGATACCTGGCTCTTCACCGGAAGTATGCGCGAGAACATCGCATTTGGTTCGGCAGATCCAGATCATCAGAAGGTCGAGGCTGCTGCAAAGGCTGCCAACATCGATCACTTCTTGCGTGCCTTGCCACAGGGATACGACTCGCTGCTGACCGATGACAACGCCACTGTCTCCAATGGTGAGCGTCAACTTCTGACGATCGCTCGAGCATTTATGGCAGACCCAGCGATTTTGATCCTCGATGAAGCAACATCGTCGGTGGATACTCGTACCGAAGTATTGGTTCAGCAAGCTATGGCAAAGCTTCGCGCCGGGCGCACCTCATTCGTTATTGCG
>CAIMNT010000020.1 GCA_903842855.1 uncultured Actinomycetes bacterium | reverse complement strand
CGGGGCAACTTCAGTCGCTTGTGCGGAGCGATAGAAAGGCACCTATTGTCCTCTGGCGCCACGAGGTTCTGCGAATTGAGAGAAGAATACTTCCTGGGTGGGGCATATGGAAGTGTTTTAGCAAGACTCATAGGATCGCGTCTATGTACAAAATCCCTGAAATTCCCTTTGACCTCTTCTCTGAACAACTAGATGCCTGGGTTTATGAACCTACGCAGGGAACACTGGCGGCACGCGCACTTCCTAAGAGTGATTTCTATAGAAACCCGGCGGGGGATTACGAAGATGATTCGAAAGCATCGCTCAACGCCTTGTGGCTGACGGGTATACCCGCAGATCCAGATTTCCAATTTAGCTCAAAGGTAAACGTTGATTTCGTCTCCGACTATGACGCCGGAGTATTGAGCATCTGGTCAGATACCAAGACTTGGGCAAAACTCTGCTTCGAGTATTCACCCGATAAAGAGTTCATGGTTGTTTCAGTTGTTACCCAAGGTGCTTCAGATGACGTCAATTCTTTTACCGTCCCGGACAAATTCGTCTGGTTGCGCGTTAGTCGAAGTGGTCATCTCTATGCCTTCCACGCTTCAACTGACGGCAAAGTTTGGAAGTTGATCCGAGCTTTCACGCTGAGTAAAGATGTGAACGATCATCGAATCGGATTCTTAGTGCAAGCCCCAATTGGGGATGGATGTGACGTTGTATTTGAAGATATCCGGTTCAAAGCTTTGGCATTGGGTAACTTACGAGATGGGTCATAGGCAGACAATGCGAAAAGCTTACTTTTTTCACTGAAGTGTCCCGCAACTTAGAAATTGGGGCGGAGGTTATTGAATTGCAAAATTGTTCAGAAACTATTTTCCAGTCATGGTGGCCTATTCGTGATACACTAAATTCATAAGATAACCTATCTGGAGATGATATGAATAGAAGGCGCGGGGCCAGCCTGGTCTCACTCTTTGTGATTTTGGTTTGCAGCGCACAGGTTTCAAATGCAACCAACTTCAATCAATCGGCTAAATCAAATTTGAAAGTTGCATTAACCGCCTATGCGAAGATGCTGGCTCCTCTCGAAAGTCAGGAGACCGCACTGACCAATGGATATGGTGCCGTTACCGGATCCAATTATAGATCTGACGCAATTACACTTAGTGCATTTCTTAAATTGGCACCCAAATTTAATTCATTTATTTCAAAGTTAGAATCTATTACGCCAACCGACTCAAGAATTTTATCTGCGCATAATCTTTATATTGAAGGATGGAATTTGCAAGACGAAGCGCTACTTCTCGAAATTAGCGCCATTCAGAACAACGATTATGCTGCAATGTCTCAGGCGAACACAATACTCGCTAAAGGCCGAGCAGACATTAGAGCATCTGGCGTAGCTCTCAAGAAATTGTTAAGTCAAGTGCAGGGATTGTGACTCACCTGTGTGACTGCTTCCCAGCCCACACCTCCTAAAACTTTCTTTCTCTAAGCGGCAGGTATTTTCTTTTATTGTCCTATCTTTGTTTAGCTTAAAGCCGCGGAGTTATGTCGTCACTCATGCGCTCTT
>CAIMNT010000019.1 GCA_903842855.1 uncultured Actinomycetes bacterium | reverse complement strand
GTAATCGTGTCGCCAACAGCAACCTTCTCCTGACGGCCGCCAGCTTTAACAATCGCGTACACGGTTAACTCCTTCTAACTTATTCTGCATGATGAAACCCAAGCCCTATTTTTGGGCAGGGGATTAGGGTACGGATTCCAGGGGTCTGGGGTCAAACTGGGGTAATTACACCCGTGCTGACCGCCCGGCGACGCTTTCGCGGAGCCTGACCACTAGAACGATGAAGAACAGGGGTTGCTTCTGGCTCAGGCGCAACTGGCTCAACATCTGGGAGATCTAGAGCTTCCTCTTCCCGCTCACTTGAGGGCACATAACGCTGCTCCATATCCTTTTCGAGAGCTACCTTTCGGACTGGCTCGGCGTGGATATGAATTCCGCGACCACCGCACGATTCGCAGGTAGTAGAGAAGGCTTCGATGAGACCCTGGCCAACGCGCTTACGCGTCATTTGGACGAGTCCAAGTGAGGTCACTTCTGCGACCTGGTGCTTAGTCCGATCGCGGCCCAAACATTCAACGAGTCGACGCAGAACTTGGTCACGGTTTGATTCAAGGGCCATATCAATAAAGTCAATAACGATAATTCCGCCCATATCGCGCAGACGGAGTTGGCGTGCAATCTCTTCTGCCGCCTCAAGGTTGTTCTTGGTAACGGTCTCTTCGAGGTTGCCGCCCTTACCGATGAACTTTCCTGTGTTCACGTCGATCACGATCATCGCCTCGGTACGGTCAATGACGAGTGAACCACCAGAAGGTAGGTACACCTTGCGATCGAATGCTTTGACGAGCTGTTCTTCGATGCGATTTTCTGCAAAGAGATCGCGAGCGCCGGACCACTTTTCAATCTTGGCAGTTAACTCTGGAGCAATGTGGCCGAGGTAATTGTTGATGTCATCCCACGCCTCATCGCCTTGAACGATCAGACGACGGAAATCCTCATTGAAGATATCGCGAATAACTCGAACGGTAAGATCGGGTTCGCTGTAGAGAAGTGATGGGGCAGTTGTAGAAGGATTCTCTGCCTTCTCTTGAATATCGTCCCATTGCGCTTTCAGGCGAATTACATCGCGCTCTAACTCTTCCTCACTCGCTCCTTCAGAAGCGGTGCGAACGATCACGCCAGCTTCCTCTGGAATCAAGTTCTTTAAAATTGACTTCAAGCGGCTGCGCTCTTGATCGGGAAGGCGGCGGCTAATACCGCTCATCGCTCCCCCAGGTACATAAACCAGGTAACGACCGGGTAAGGAGATCTGCGACGTTAAACGTGCACCCTTTTGCCCAATTGGATCCTTGGTGACTTGTACGAGTACTGATTGACCGGTCTTAAGTACATGCTCGATCTTGCGGGTCTGGCCTTCAGCGATACCAGCTGCATCCCAATTAACTTCACCGGCGTAGAGAACAGCGTTACGTCCCTTGCCAATATCTACGAAGGCTGCCTCCATGGATGGCAGAACGTTCTGGACTCGACCGAGATAGACATTGCCGACATATGAAATATTGCTATTTCTATTGACGTAGTGCTCCACCATGATCTTGTCTTCAAGAACTGCGATCTGCGTGCGGTCACCTGTCTGTCGGACCAACATCTCGCGATCCACATTTTCACGGCGAGCTAAGAATTCCTGTTCAGTGATAATTGTTCCGCGGCGACGAGTGAAATCGCGTGGTGCTGTGCGATCATCGCGTTCACGACGATCTCTACTTCTACCGCGATCGCGATCTCGTTCGCGATTGTCCCGGTTATCCCGATTGTTACGCGCTGGACGCTCGGTGCGAGTTGGTGCGCTCTCACGAGGAGGGCGGACCTTAACAACTGTGACTACCCCATCTTCATCAACGCTCTCGCCTGGTTCAACGCCCTCACCCTTTGCGCGACGGCGACGACGGCGACGATGAGTAGTTCCATCGGCATTGAGAACATCTTCTTCTCCATCGAGTGAATCAGGATCGAGTGAATCGCCATCTTCATTAACGGAGTTCTCGTTGGCAAGTTCATCGGTTGGGCGGCGACGGCCACGTCCGCCACGGCGGCGACGACGTTGCGCCTGTTCATCGCTCTCACTAGAAACTGCGGCAGCCTCGGCTGGAGCCTCAGATGGGGCAGCTTTAGGAGCCCGCGCCTTCTTAGGCGGAGCCACCTCAAGAGGCGCCTCTTGGAATAGTGGTACAGGAACTGGAGTAGTGGCCTTTTTGACCTTTGCAGGGGCAACTACCTCGGTTGGAACCTCAGCGACAGCTTTTTTGGCGCGCTTTGCGGGCGCCTTGCCGTTTGGGGTGCTGGCTGGGTTGGTTTCGGTTGGAGACGGGGTTGAAGGAGCTTCAACTGAACTCTCACCTTTGGTCGCAGCGGGTTTAGCCGCGCGCTTACGCGATTTCTTTGGCTCTGGCGCCATAAAACAAATCCTCTTCTAAATAAAGCTCTTAAAAACCTGGCACACACAAAAATCTAAGGATTTCGAACC
>CAIMNT010000018.1 GCA_903842855.1 uncultured Actinomycetes bacterium | reverse complement strand
CCGCGCTCCGCATACTTACGCTTGGAAAGCGCCTCAATATGTTTTAAGAGATCTTTTGTGTGAGCAGCGAGTGACTCTTTGCGAGCCTCTGGGTCTTCGGTCTCAAAGGCCTCGTAGAAACGTTCGAAGGGAAATTTGGAGTCGATGTAGAGAACTGATCCGCCAGGCATATTGATGGTGATATCCGGAATTGCGCCCGATGACTCTGTGCGCTCTGCTGCGCGCTGACGAGTGAAATGTTCTCCTTCTATGAGGCCCGCACCTTCAAGTAATTGTTCTAGAGCAGCCTCGCCGAACTTGCCGCGGGTCTGCGAACTGGCGAGCGCACCGGCGATGGCGCGAGTTTGATTAACTAAATTCTCGTTATGAGATGCCATCTGAGTTATCTGGGTCTTGATCTCAGCCTCGGCTCCCACCCGCCTGCGGTCGGCATCCTGAGAGATCCGGCTTAGATCTTCGACGCGGGTCTTCATCGCCTCGAGTTCGGCGTTGAGCTTTATGGTGGCATCGGATTTGCTCCGTTCGGCCTCGATCTGCGCCTTGTACTCAGCAACGAGCGAGCGTGAGGCGGCGAGTTCGGCGGCTGCCGCAGCCTGCTCTGCGGCCAGAGCGGCAGAGGTATCGACAGGGCGGTTTTTAGCTCGCGCTAGGAGGGTTCCCAGCCCGATTCCGATGAAAAGACCGACCACCAAGGCCACTATTACCGCTGCGCTATTGCTCATAGCCGTATCGTGGCAGGAAGGACCGACAAACCCCCGTAGGCTAGCCTCCTCGTGAGCCTATCTATCGGAATTGTCGGACTGCCCAATGTGGGAAAGTCGACCCTTTTTAATGCCCTGACCAAGAACAATGTCCTGGCAGCCAACTATCCCTTCGCCACCATCGAGCCCAATGTTGGGGTTGTGGGAGTCCCAGATCCCCGCCTTGCCAAGCTGGCCCAGATCTTCGGCTCAGAGAAGATTCTTCCCGCCGCCGTCTCATTTGTTGATATAGCCGGAATTGTTAAGGGTGCCTCTGAGGGGGCAGGCCTTGGCAATAAGTTCCTAGCCAATATTCGCGAGACCGATGCCATCTGTCAGGTCATCCGCGTCTTTAAGGATGAGAACGTAACCCGCGAAGGTGAACGCACCGCAGAATTCTTAGATCCAGCCTCCGACATTGAGGTTATAAATACCGAACTTGCGCTCGCCGATCTGCAGACGATTGAGAAGGCCTTGCCTCGCTTGGAAAAAGAGGCACGCATTCATAAGGAGAAGGCTGCGACTATCGAAGCGGTTAAGGAAGCACAAGCAATTTTGAACCAAGGAAAGTTGCTCTTCGGTTCCAAGGTGGATCTTGCAGCAATCGCCGAATTACAACTTATGACAACAAAACCATTTTTATATGTCTTCAATGTCGATGCCGCTGAGTTGGGTGATCAAGAGTTGCGCAAAAATCTGCAAGCACTTGTCGCACCTGCAAAGGCGATCTTCTTGGATGCAAAGACCGAGGCAGAGCTGGCTGAACTTGATGAGGAAGATTTGCTCGAATTCTTACAAGAGATCGGGATGGAAGAGCCGGGCCTAGCAACTCTGGCAGGAGTTGGTTTTGAAACTCTTGGACTTCAGACATATCTCACTGCAGGACCCAAAGAGACTCGCGCGTGGACGATTCATAAAGGCGATACCGCACCTGTTGCGGCCGGTGTGATTCACACCGATTTCCAAAAAGGTTTCATCAAAGCCGAAATAGTGGCATTTGATGATTTGATAGAAGCAGGTTCAATGACAGAGGCCCGTGCTCGCGGCAAAGTCCGCATGGAAGGCAAAGAGTACGTAATGGCTGACGGCGATGTAGTGGAATTTAGGTTTAACGTATGACAACCAAACTAAAGTACGAGAAGAGTTCGTTCATCACTGGTGAACTCAAAAAGCGCGAAGATCTGCGTAACGTTGCAATCATCGCCCACGTTGACCATGGCAAGACCACATTAGTCGATGCGATGCTTACACAGTCAGGCGCTTTCTCAGAGCATCAAAAAGAGGGCGAGAATCGCGATCGCGTTATGGATTCCATGGATCTAGAACGTGAAAAGGGAATCACCATTCTTGCGAAGAACACTTCGATCCGTCGTGGATCGCAGACAATCAACATCATTGATACTCCAGGCCACGCCGATTTCGGTGGAGAAGTAGAGCGCGGACTTGAGATGGTCGACGGCGTAATTCTGCTCGTTGATGCTTCTGAAGGCCCACTGCCTCAGACTCGTTTCGTATTGCGTAAAGCGCTTGAAAAGAACCTTCCGGTAATCCTCTTGATCAACAAAGTGGATCGCCCCGATTCGCGTATCGCCGAGGTTGTCGATGAGGCATATGGCCTTTTCTTGGACCTCGATGCAAATGAAGAACAGATTGAATTTCCGATCGTCTATGCATCAGCAAAGGCTGGTCGTTCATCTCTTAATCGCCCAGAGAATGGCGTGATGCCAGATCAACCGAACTTGGATTCACTCTTTGAAGTAATTTTCAAGACAATCCCTGCTCCGGTCTATCACGAGGACGCGCCTTTACAGGCTCACGTAACAAACCTTGACTCATCTCCTTACCTTGGTCGCCTTGCGCTCTGTCGCATTCGCGAAGGCGTTATCAAAAAGGGTGAGAACGTCATGTGGCTAAAGACCGATGGCACAAGTGAGAGAGTCAAAATCTCAGAGCTTCTGATCACCGATGG
>CAIMNT010000017.1 GCA_903842855.1 uncultured Actinomycetes bacterium | reverse complement strand
CTTTGCCAACCTTCTTCTCTAGCGCCTTAACTGAACTCACTGGAGATAAATCTTTACCAACCTTCCAAGCATCCAAGAACTTCCATGGATACAACTCCCCGCGTCTTACCCACCATATTCCTGCAGGTGTCGGCCAAGAAATTCCAAAATGTAAATGTGGTGCAGTCCCCCGCGCATCACCGCTATCGCCTGTGCGCCCCATCACTTCACCAACACTTACTCGATAACCCGGAACAATTTTGGTGCTGATATACGAAAGATGTGATCCGTAATATCGCACTCCATCATCACCAATTATTGAAATCGATAGCCCTCCGCGATCTGCTCCTAAATCAGTCTTCCAGGTAAATCGATCAACACGATTGACTTCATCAACCACTCCAGACGTTGGAGCCACAAAGAGACATCCAACATGGGTCAATATGTCAGTAGCAGGATAATCATGGTGATATCGGGCATAGGTGTACTTACACCCCTGAACCGGGAAGGTATAAGTCGGCGCCGCATGCGCAACGGGCACAATTGCACCGCTCACAAGCAGCACCAACGCCGCCACTTTGGAGAGAGTTCTCATACCCCGTACGATACGCAGGTACTAAGGCGGCGTAAGCCGTTTACAGGTATTGAGGCAATAGCTCAGTTGGTTAGAGCCCCGAACTCATAATTCGGTCGTCGTAGGTTCAAGTCCTACTTGCCTCACTTATTACCAGGCGTAATCCTCTGGAGCAGTTTTATATCCAGGGAAGATCTCATCCAAGGTGGCCAGATTTTCGGAAGTTAAATTCACTTCAAGTGCCTTCAATGAATTTGTCAGTTGATCCTGTGTGCGAGGGCCGATGATGGGAGCGGTGACCGCGGGTTGTGCGAGCAACCAACCGAGTGCAACATCTGCTGGTGCATGACCAATGGAATCGCAGAAAGCTTCGTAACGTTCAATCTGAGGACGCTTGGCTTCAAAGAATTCCTTGGAGCGACCTTCGAGGCGGCGCTTTGAATCTTGCTTCTTTAAAATTCCACCTAGAAGTCCGCCGTGCAATGGTGACCACGGAATGACGCCGAGTCCATAGTGGAGAGCCGCTGGAATGACTTCGCGTTCGATATCGCGAGTGACCAAGTTATAAATAGATTGCTCAGAGACAAGTCCGACGAAGTGGCGCGCCTTGGCTGCTTCTTGAGCTTGAGCGATATGCCAGCCACCGAAGTTGGAACTTCCCACGTACAAGATCTTGCCTTGTGCAACCAGAACCTCCATCGCCTGCCAGATCTCCTCCCAAGGAGTAGAGCGGTCGATGTGGTGCATCTGGTAGAGATCGATGTAGTCAGTCTGCAAACGCTTCAAACTAGCATCGCAGGCGCGACGAATATTGAGCGCCGATACACCACGATTATTTGGCCATGGATCCATAGGGCCAAAGAGCTTGGTGGCAAGGACTACCTTCTCGCGACGACCCCCACCTTGAGCAAACCAGCGGCCGATAATCTCTTCGGTGCGCCCATAATTATCAACTCCGCCGTATCTATTGGCGGTATCAAAGAAATTGATCTCATGGCCAAGCGCGGCATCCATGATTGCGTGGGATGTTGCCTCATCTGTTTCGGGGCCAAAGTTCATCGTGCCTAAGCAGAGTTGGCTTACTGAAAGTCCCGAGCGACCTAAATTCTTAAATTTCATTTTCGCGTCTCATTTCCAGATCGGAGTTAGTAGCCCACATTATTGCCTCTTTCTCTTGCACGGGAGATACTTCCTGCATGCCAAAAGTGATTTGGGGGACTGAGCCAGAAGATCACGACTATCCAGCGGCAGAGTCTTACCTATCCTTGTTGACAGATCCAGACGAGATTGCGCGCATCGTCGATTCACTCAAGGTCGCAACCATCGAACTCGTGAAAGCAAAGGATGTGATCCGGGCATCTGGACTGCCGCTCTTGGATCGCGGCAATTTCCATGTAAAGCGCGATCTAAAAAAGATTGTAGATAAGAAAGTGCTCTCCCCCATCTTGCTCGTCAGAGGAGATGGGGCACACCACCTCAATCTCACCATTGCAGATGGGTATCACCGTGCCTGCGCCGTCTATTGGAACAACGAGGATGACTTTATACATGCCCGCATT
>CAIMNT010000016.1 GCA_903842855.1 uncultured Actinomycetes bacterium | reverse complement strand
GCAACGAATGCTGAGGTGTTTGCAGCTGTTGGGCCAGCGAAGTCATCGTTAGCGTTTCCGAGGAATGCTGTGCGTAGCTTGCCTGTCGCATAAGAAGTTTCGGCGTAACCGATTGAATATGGTGTTGAGTTAAGACCAGCAGCTACTCCGGTTGAACCTGAGTAAGCCTGGATGCGGCCAATGTTTCCTGCACCATTGATTGTGCCTGGGAAGACGTTTGCAAATGTCTTATCAGCAGGCTTGGTCCAAACATCTGAGTTTGTCTTGGTGAACAAGGTAACGAAGTTCTTCGTTGTACCTGAAGCATCAGAGCGAACTACAAGGTGAATGGTCTGGTTTGGAAGTGTGTAGTAACGCTTGGTTGAAGTTGTGCGAAGTACGACTGGTGAGCCCTTTGCATCCTTCTTAACTGAACCATCTGCGTTCTTTGCGTAGACAACTGAAGAGATTGATTGGTTGTTGTCAGCAACGATTTCTGCATCGTTCCACTTTGTAACCTTGCCAGCGAAGATATCTGAAAGTGTCTTCTCGGAAAGGTAGAGATCCTTGTTACCAGGAAGGTTGTAGATAACTGCGATTGGAGCCATTACCAAAGGAATGTTGATTACTGAAGCTTTGGCAGGGACATAACCTGAATCAGAGAAGTTTGCATCGAAGATGCCTGCATCTTCGTTCTTCTGGCCTGTTCCTGAATCTGAAGAGTTATAAGTGAATGTGTTGCCGGTGCTGTTCTGCCATGCAACCTTGCAAGTATTTAGAAGAGTGGCGTCGAATGATGATCCACCAGCTTGAATTGATACGCCAGCAGCAAATGCGCTCTGGGCGGCGAAGGCCGCAACAGCAACGGCTGCAACAGCGATCTTTATGGTCTTTGAAACCTTCATGGAGTTCCTTTCAAGAACTGTACGAGTCGTAGGGTCTTAGAGGGAAGGTTATAGATTTCAGGCAAACAAATAGCCCTTCCCGCGTTAACGTGGAGGGCTTTCTAAATGAACAGCAGGTTAAATAGATGGCTTAACCGAAGCGACCTGTGACATAGTTCTCAGTTCGCTCATCTTTTGGACGCGAGAACATATCGTTGGTAGATCCGACCTCGATCATCTGGCCAGGGCCACCATCTGATAAGAAGAATGCTGTGTAATCAGAGACGCGAGCTGCCTGTTGCATATTGTGGGTAACGATCACGATTGTGACGCTGGAAGAGAGTTGAGAGATGGTCTCTTCAATGCGCAGGGTTGATCCTGGATCAAGTGCGGAACAAGGCTCATCCATTAGCAACACTTGAGGGCGAACCGCGAGTGCGCGAGCAATACAAAGACGCTGTTGTTGGCCACCTGAGAGTGCGCCACCATGGGTATTCAAGCGATCTTTAACTTCCGACCAAAGGCCAGCGCGCTCCAGGCACTCTTCGAGTAGATCATCTTTATTCTCGACTTTGAGTTGTGCCAACTTCAAGCCTGCAAGCACATTCTCTGCGATAGTCATAGAAGGGAATGGATTTGGCTTCTGGAAGACCATACCAACCTTGAGACGAATCTTTGTTACATCAACACCGGCTGCATAAATATCTTCACCGTTGAGAAGAACTTCACCGGCCATCGCAGCGGTAGGAATAAATTCATGCATACGATTGAGTGTGCGAAGGAATGTTGACTTTCCGCAACCAGAAGGTCCGATCAGCGCGGTGACTGTGCCAGGCCAGAAATCGAGTGAGACATTTGCCAAAGCATGCTTCTCGCCGAACCAGGCGTGTACTCCGCGGGCCTCCAGTCCAACGCCAAGTGCGCTGTTGCCTGGTTGCTTCTGAATTCGCGCCGCAGAAATATCAGATAGCGAACCCTTTGAGGACTTTAATTCCATCTCGTCTCCTTGATTGTCTTCGGACTCAATTGTCATTACTTCTTACCCACTTTTCGATTTCCGAGGACACGAGCGGCAGTGAAAAGTATGACAACAATTATCAACAAAACCAATATGCCGGCCCAAGCTCGCGTTATGGACTCTGGCGTACCCGCGGCAAAGGCCTGCCAGACGTAGTTGGGAAGTGATCCCAAAGATCCGCTAAAGACGTTGTAATTCTTGGTTCCGCTACCACCTGTCAGGAGCAGGATGGGGGCGGTTTCTCCAGCTACGCGAGCTACGCCGAGAATCATCGCAGTGATCAATCCACTACGGGCTGCTGGGACAACCACGAGTGCGACAGAACGCCACTGAGTTCCGCCGAGGGCGACTCCAGCTTCGCGGAGGTCGCTTGGAATCAATTTGAGCACTTCTTGAGATGTGCGGGCCACTGTAGGAATCATCAAGATGGCAAGAGCAAGCGATCCTTGAATTCCATTTACAGTTTTGGTGAAGGGAATCAAGATCGCCGCGTAAATAAAGAGACCTGCAACGATCGATGGAACACCAGACATGGCCTGGACGAGAAATTCGATTGGGCGGGTGAAACGTCCACGAATTTCCGTGAGGTACAAGGCTGTAAGAATTCCAATCGGAACACTGATGATCATTGCAAAAATTACAAGTAGGAAAGTTCCAATGATTGCGTGTAACAAACCACCCTGACCGACGGGGTCGGTAAATGAGTTTGAGTGCATATCCTTAGTGAACAAGGTCCAGTGCAGACCATGATGCCCACGGATCCAGACCGTAACCAAGATACTGACGATCGGTGTTACTGCAATTGCGATTGCCGTAGTGACCAGACCGCGGAACAAGCTATCAACCGCAGCAGGACGTCCTGCCTTGGCAAAACTCACGATGAAATCGATGACCAAATAAGCAAGGAAGAAGATAGCGGCGTAAGCCAACTTTCCCTTTAAAGGTGTTACGGCTACTAAAACAAATGAAATCAGCGCTGCAGCAGCGATGATTCCCGCGGTCTTGGCGCGATCAATTGGAGATGCAGCCCAAGGTTTACGGGGGGCAGGAGTTGTTGGCTTTTGAATCGTGGACATTAGCGACCACTCTTTCCGGTACGAGCCACAATCAAATTAGCTAGCGAGTTAACAATCAAAGTAAGAATAAAGAGCACAAGGCCGGCAGCCATGAGTGCCTTGATCTCATACGGAGATGCTTCACCGAACTTGAGCAGAATCATCGAAGCGACATTTCCACCGGCGCTAAACAAGATATGCCAGTTAACCTGATAAACAATATTTAGCACGGTGTAGACCGCAACGGTCTCACCCATCGCACGGCCCAAGCCCAACATAACTCCACCGACAATTCCAGAGCGAGCATAAGGAAAGGCAACGGCGCGCAACATCGCGAAACGAGTTCCACCCAGCGCATATGCAGCCTGAATACGATCAAGTGGTGTCTGCGAAAAGATTTCGCGCGAGATCGATGTAACGATCGGAATGATCATGATCGCGAGTACTAAGCCAGCAATAAAAGGCGAGCGCGATACGTACGGAGCAGGCAACTTAAAGAATGGAATCCATGAGAAATATTTATTGAGCAACTTCGCCCAATACTCTCCCGATCCTTCAAGTACAAAGAATCCCCAAAGACCAAACAGGACTGAAGGAAAGGCAGCCATGAGATCAATGGCGGAGACCATTACTTTCTTAACAACTTCAGGAGCATAGAAAGTTAAATAAATCGCGGAACCAACGCTGATAGGCACTCCTACAACAACCGCGATGATCGCAACAAGCATGGTCCCGATCAACATTGCAGCTATTCCAAAGTGTGAGTTCTTTGGATCTACCTGACCGGCATCGTTGACCGCCGCCTGCCAGTTACTGCTTGTTAAGAAATGTATGCCTTGAGTTTTTAGAGTGTTGTATCCATT
>CAIMNT010000015.1 GCA_903842855.1 uncultured Actinomycetes bacterium | reverse complement strand
GCGTCGATGGTACTGCAAGGGGGACCTTGTGGGAGAGTCGATCGCCGCCGGACATCATTTATAAAGAGCGTCGATGATTTGATTAAGTACAAATCGTAGGCGCTCTTTTTTATGCCAATTTACACATTTACTCACAGTCAATGTTTCTCCACAATCTTCTCCGGTACTCATTATTGGAAGCGCGATGAAAATTACCGTCATCTCACGATTCCAAGAGTGACTCACAGGGGAGAGGTTTTAAATGAGTGTAATATCTAAAAAATCGAAGAGAGAGAGTGAGGCAAGTGATGCCGATCAGCCGATGCGAAATCCGCGTAACGAGGTTCTTCTCGAAGGTCGAGTAAGTAACCAACCACAGGAACGGGTTCTTCCTAGCGGTGATGTAGTTGTTGAATTTCGTATCGTGGTCGACCGTTTGCAAGGAAGAGGGAAAAAACGGGAGGTTGATACTTTGGATATTGCGGTCTGGCTTGCTGCGGCGAGAAAGAGAGCTCTGCGGTTAGGGATAGATGACTGGGTTGCCATTGATGGGGCGGTTAGACGTCGCTTCTGGCAAGCTCCCACAGGTCTTGCAAGTCGTTGGCAAGTGGAAGCGAGCCAATTGCGCAAGTTATAGGTACGGTTATGCCATGAATGAGAACTCTTCAATTGAAGGCTCGCAAAACGATCTCTCGGAGCTACGCGAAGCAATTGCTTTAGTGCAAGTTTTAGATCTCAATGAGCATGGCGCCGCTTACGAGCAGATCCACGCCAAGCTGGAAGAAGCATTGCGATCGATCGATGGCAAATAAATAATTTATGAAGACACGTCTTGATGCAGAACTTGTTCGCCGTGGTTTAGCTCGATCTCGTGATCACGCCGCTGATCTCATTGAATCTCGTACTGTGTTAGTCAGTGGAATTCCTGCCAGCAAACCGGCATCACAAGTTGATGCCGAAACTTCAATAGTCATTCAAGGTGAACGAGACGATTTTGTATCACGAGGCGGACATAAATTAGCCGGAGCACTCGATCACTTCACCGAAGTTAGAGTTGAAGGAAAGCGCGCCTTAGATGCTGGAGCTTCGACCGGTGGGTTCACAGATGTATTGCTCAAACGAGGTGCTAAGGATGTTGTTGCTGTAGATGTTGGATATGGACAGATGGCCTGGGAGCTACGGCAAGATCCTCGCGTGGTTATCCTTGATCGAACCAACGTTCGCCACCTCACCCTTGACCAAGTTGGTGAGCCGGCAGAGATTGTTGTTGCAGATCTCTCCTTCATCTCTCTTACCTTGGTATTACCAGCTCTGGTTAGCGTCTCTACTCCTAGCGCTGATTTTCTCGTAATGGTCAAGCCACAATTTGAGGTGGGGCGCGAACGATTAGGCGCGGGCGGAGTTGTGCGTGATCCAGATCTTCGCAGGAGCGCCGTCCAGGAGGTTGCTGATTGTGCGTACGATATGGGACTTGGATGCAAAGGCGTAGTTGCAAGCTCGCTTCCAGGTCCAGCGGGAAATGTGGAGTATTTCCTCTGGTTACGTCGAGGTAGCGGTGAGCTATCTGCCGTAGATTTAGAGGCGGCAATTGCAGACGGTCCACAATAGGCTGGTCCACGAGATAGAGCAGCCATTCGATAGAGCAGATTGAGGCGAGGGGAGTAGAGATGCGCACCGCCCTACTCGTCGTCCACCCAACTCGGCCAGAGGCGACCTCTTTCGCCAAGGAGCTAATTGCTGCTTTGACAGAAGTTGGGATCTCGAGCATCACCAACTATCCAGGGGGGCTTCCGGGCTCAGAGGGAATGGGTAGCGAGCGTCGGTACGAGATAGCGATTGTCCTCGGTGGCGACGGAACCATCCTGCGCGCCGCCGAACTGGTTCTGGGCACCGATATACCGATCCTGGGAATCAACCTCGGAAATGTAGGTTTTCTAGCAGAGATAAATCGCCCTTCAGCGCAAGAACTTGCCGCTGCAATCGCTGCAAAGAGTTATCGTGGCGAGCCACGTCTGCTGCTCAGTAGCGAGATACTGCGCGACGATAAAGTCATTGCCCAAGGTTGGGCTCTCAACGAATTCACTATTGAACGTAGCCATGCTCAGATGGTTGAGCTCTTCGTGCAGATAGATGATCGACCTCTCTCACGCTGGGGATGCGATGGAGTCATATGTGCTACCCCAACTGGCTCAACCGCATACGCATTTTCTGCAGGAGGTCCAGTTCTCTGGCCCGAGGTTGATGCAATTGTTGTGCTTCCGCTGGCAGCCCATGCGCTCTTCTCCAGACCGATGGTCATCTCTCCCGAGTCTTCAGTTGTTATCGATATCGAATCACGTGAGGCGATGATCTCGGCTGACGGGATGCGCAAGACTCCACTTCTCTCCGGTGATCGAATCGTCATCCGCAAATCAAAGCAACAGGTTGAACTCCTTCACATTGAATCTGCAGTCTTCACCGATCGCCTCGTAGCGAAATTTAAGTTGCCTATCGAAGGCTGGCGCGGTGAGTGAGTATTTTCGCGGCATAGAAGAGATAAGCATCCGTAATTTGGGTGTGATTGAATCTGCTGAAATTGAATTTAAGGCTGGCCTAAATGTTCTCACCGGAGAGACCGGCGCCGGCAAGACCATGGTTCTGACCGCTCTCTCCCTCATACTTGGCGGGAAATCTGATTCCGAAAAAGTTCGAACCGGAGCCGACCGTTTAGTAGCTGCCGGCCGATTCGCCATCACAGAGCCGCTCGTATCTGTCATCGAGGAGAGTGGTGCGGAGGTTGAATCTGGTTCGCTGCTGATCTCTCGATCAGTAACGAGCGATGGAAAATCTCGAATTCAACTTGGTGGTGAGCCCACCACTGCTGGAAAAGTTGCAGAAATTGCCGAAGAACTCGTTGAAGTACATGCTCAATCAAGTAACCATAGATTGACCAAGCCAACTTTTATCCGCAGCACCTTGGATTCTTTCGGCAATCATCTGGAGCTGGTGGGTCAAGTCGCAGAGCTCTATCGCGAGCATCAGGAGTTGTCAGAGCGGATTGAACAATTACGCAGCGATTACCAGAATCGCGAAAGGGAAATTGCAAAGCTCACGGAATTTGTAGCCGCCTTCAGCGCGATCAATCCTACGTTAGGTGAACTGGCTGAGATCGAGGCCGAGCTCAACCGGTTGGGCAGCGTCGATGAATTGCAGCAAGCAGCGAGTTTGGCGCTGAACCTAGTTGATGCAGAGGATTTCTCAGTCAGTGCAGCGCTAGCGAGCGCAAAGAGAGCGCTAGATCATGCAGCGGGAAAGGATTCGGAACTCGATACTTTGACGGAGAGTTTCGGCGATGCGCTTTACACCTATCAAGAGGTTGTTGGTGCACTACATAGGTACCTATCTGCACTCGATGCTGATCCAATCCGGCTGGAGTATTTGCAAGAGCGTAAAAGCGCCATCAATTCGCTTATTAAGAAATTTGGCGAGGGCAGCGATCGAGAGATCGCATTCACACAACTGATAGATCGAGCTCGCGAAAGTTCTGGTCGAATCGCCGACCTCGAGGGTGGTGAGGATCGCATAGCCGACCTTGAGAGAGAATTACACCTCGTTTTTCTAAATCTGAGTAAATCGGCACATGAGTTAAGTAAGAGTCGACGCGACACTGCTGCTATCTTGCAGCAAAAAATAACGAGCGAGCTACGTCTATTGGCCATGCCTCACTCTTCAATCATTGTGGAGGTGCTTTCAAAGCAGGGCTCTGATATCGGAGATTTCTCCGCTTCAGGATTAGACGAGGTCGCCTTGCTCTTCACCAGCCATGAAGGGGCCGAGCCAGGAGTAATTACAAAGGTTGCAAGTGGTGGCGAATTATCGCGAGTGATGTTGGCTATTGAAGTAGTTTTAGCGGCGGTGCATCAGGTTCCGACATATATTTTCGACGAGGTTGATTCAGGAGTCGGGGGCAAAGCGGCAGTTGAAGTTGGTCGCCGACTTCATCTACTAGCTAAGGATGCGCAAGTTATCGTAGTGACGCACCTGGCCCAGGTTGCGGTTTGGGCCGATCATCACCTAGTAGTTCGCAAGAGCGAGGGAGGTTCAGTCAGCATCTCTGATGTAGTTGCCCTCAATGAGTCGGAGCGGAGCGTAGAGATCGCTCGAATGCTTTCAGGTCAAGAGGAATCTGCTTCTGCGCAGGAACACGCGCGCGAGCTGCTCGAGATGGTTCGGGAAAGCGTGATAAGTTAGTGTCCCATGACCAGTAATCATGTGACAAAGCATTTATTCGTAACTGGCGGGGTCGCCTCAAGTCTTGGAAAAGGTCTCACAGCCTCAAGCCTGGGCCGCTTACTCTCATCTCGTGGCCTTCGGGTGACAATGCAGAAGCTAGATCCCTATATCAACGTTGATCCAGGCACTATGAACCCCTTTCAACATGGTGAGGTATTTGTCACTGATGATGGGTCGGAGACCGATCTTGATGTGGGCCATTACGAGCGATTTCTCAATAGAAATCTAGAGGGTTTTGCCAATGTAACAACTGGCCAGGTTTACTCAAATGTGATTGCGCGCGAGCGACGCGGTGATTACCTCGGCGACACCGTCCAGGTAATTCCTCACATCACCAATGAGATCAAAGAGCGTATCCGCGCGATGGCTGGGCCTGATGTAGATATCGTCATCACCGAAGTCGGTGGCACGGTCGGAGATATTGAATCACTTCCATTTTTAGAGGCGGCGCGTCAGATTCGCCAAGATGTTGGACGCGAAAATGTCTTTTATTTACATGTCTCCCTTGTTCCGTACATTGGACCATCCGGGGAGTTGAAGACCAAGCCAACGCAACATAGCGTGGCCGCTCTACGTTCAATTGGTATCGCTCCAGATGCAATAGTTGTTCGATCAGATCGCGAAATTCCGGAGTCTGTGAAGCGAAAGATTTCAGCGATGTGTGACGTGGATTTGGAGGCGGTAGTCGCTGCCGTAGATGCTCCAAGCATCTACGACATTCCTAAAGTTTTGTACTCCGAGGGACTTGATGGTTATGTTATTCGTCGTTTAGGGCTCAGTGTTACAGATGTAGTTTGGGGTGAATGGGATTCGCTTTTAGAGAAGGTTCATCATCCAGCACATGAAGTCTCTGTAGCGCTGGTCGGAAAGTACGTTGATCTACCGGATGCCTATTTGTCGGTCACGGAAGCGCTGCGATCTGGTGGATTTGCAAATAACGCTCGAGTGAAGATTAAGTGGGTACCCAGCGATGAATGTGAGAGCGATGAAGGTGCGTCAGTTCACCTCAGCGATGTAGACGCTATTTGTGTGCCGGGAGGATTCGGAGTTCGAGGGATTAACGGCAAGGTGGGAGCTCTCAAGTATGCCCGCGAAAATAAGATTCCAGCCCTGGGACTCTGTCTTGGTTTGCAGTGCATGGTGATTGAAGCGGCACGGAATTTAGCTGGACTTCCCTTGGCTAACTCTGCAGAGTTTGATGAAGAGACTCCCGATCCGGTTATTTCCACGATGGCGAGTCAAGAGCAGATAGTCGCTGGTATCGGAGATATGGGCGGAACGATGCGCCTTGGACTCTATCCCGCAGATCTCGCCCCGGGTTCTCTTGTGGCAGAACTTTACGGAGCCACCCAAATTCAAGAGCGCCATCGCCATCGCTATGAAGTTAATAACTCATACCGACAGGTGATCTCCACTACCGGAATTGTGTTTTCAGGTCAGTCACCTGATGGTCATCTCGTTGAATTTGTTGAACTTCCGCGCGATATTCACCCATATTACGTGGGCACTCAAGCACACCCCGAGTTCTTGTCCCGTCCAACGCAAGCCCATCCGCTCTTCGCGGGATTGATAGCTGCTGCGCTTAAGGGAAATGACTCGCGCTAACTCGCAACTTAGCGAGTACATCAATCATTTGATTGTAGAACGCGGTTTAAGCAAGAACACTACCTCGGCATATCTCAGGGATATAGAGCGCTTCTTAATCGAGCAAGTGATTGACGATTTGTCCTTGGTCACCCCACAAGATTTAGAGCGATTCATTGCCACAGCCCGATCTCGCGGACTTGCCGAGAGCTCTATAGCGAGATCAGTTGTGGCCATTCGAAACGTCGTGGAGTTCACCTGTAAAGAGCAGGGAGTTCTTAATCAGGTAAAGGATGTAAAGCCCCCCAAAATTAAATTACGGCTTCCCAAAGCCTTGACTATTGCCGAGGTCTCAGACCTCATTGCAGCAGCCAAGTCACCTGGCAATCCGCAGGCGCTCCGTGAGAGCGCGATACTTGAATTGCTCTATGGAACTGGCGCGCGTATATCGGAAATTGTCGCTCTCAATGTAAATGATGTTATGAAAATTGACGGGGGTGAGGTTTCTAGTCTGCGACTCTCAGGAAAAGGTGGCAAGGAACGAGTTGTACCGATCGGCAGATATGCCCGGGAGGCGCTCGATCAATATTTAGTGCGAGTTCGTCCGAACTTGGAAAACGCCGATAGAGAAGCGCTCTTTCTCAACGATCGCGGTGGCAGACTCTCTAGACAATCTATGTGGAAGATGGTGGCCGATGCTGCTAAGCGGGCAAAAATTTCGGTAGATGTCTCACCTCACTCACTCCGACATTCCTATGCGACTCATCTACTTGATGGTGGAGCAGATGTTCGAGTAGTTCAAGAGTTGTTAGGTCATTCTTCAGTTACGACAACGCAGATCTACACCTTAATCACCATCGACAAGTTGCGAGAGAATTACGCTAATGCACATCCACGGGCTAAATAAATTTACTAGATTAACGACCGCGCAATCTGCGCGCGATGATTGATTGATCGCCTTTGGATTCCAGATCAGCGATGATAATCGCTAAGGATTCGCGAACGATGCGACCTCGATCTACCGCAAGACCTAAATCCCCGCGGAGCGCTAAACGTGCTTGCTCTAAATCGTAAAGCTCTTCAGGGGAGAGGTAGACAGTAATCTTCTCATCATGGCGCTCTCGACCACTCGGTGAGCGATCAAAGGTATTTACTCTTCGACGAGGAGTGGTTCTGACAGATTTCTTGCTTGGGGTAGCGAGGATGGGGGCCTGAGGCTGATCCTCTGCAGGGGTTGGGGTTACAGATGGAACAGCGCTGAGCGTTGTTGTTTGGCGGAAGAGTTCTTCTGCGCCAGGAAGACTAACGCGACGACTCATTTGGCACCTCCACGTGCGATTAGTTCTCGAGCAAGTCGGCGATAGGAGAGAGCTCCTAGCGAACTGCTGGCATAGGTGGTGACAGGCTCGCCCTTGACTGTTGATTCAGAGAAGCGAACGGTCCGAGAAATAATGGTGTCTAGAAGTTCATCTGGGAACTCTTTGTCGATCAGCTCAAGGACATCTCTGGAGTGTCCAGTCTTGCGATCGAACATGGTTGCCAGAATGCCATCGATTACTAAATCTGGGTTGGTGTTCTCGCGGATCTTTTCAATCGTCTTCTTAACCAGGGAGAGTCCAAGGACCGCGAAGTACTCACATTCCATGGGAATGAGAACGCCATTTGAGGCGGTGAGCGCATTGATGGTGAGCGTTCCAAGTGAAGGGGAGCAGTCGATCAAAATGTCGTCGTAAAG
>CAIMNT010000014.1 GCA_903842855.1 uncultured Actinomycetes bacterium | reverse complement strand
GCCCTCGCTTATGCCAAGGCGCAAGTTTTGGCTCGAAAGCCATATGTCTGGGGAGCGCAAGGACCTAACAGTTTCGACTGCTCTGGCTTGGTCTACGCCGCTTATCACGCTGCTGGATTGGGTTATCCAAATTGGTCCAGACTCAACGCAGCGCTCTATTTCGTAGATACTCAACGCGTTCCGTTGACAGCTCTGATCCCAGGAGATCTTCTCTTCTATTCCTACGATGGATCAGTTCAAAATATTCACCACATCACTATTTATGCTGGTAACGGCATGATGTGGGAGGCCAACTCGACGCGAACCGGGTTGCTCTACTCCAGCATGTATAGCGTTAATGGACTGATGGCTTCAGGTGGTCGGGTCTAGCAATTAGGCTTGGTGCCATGAAGGCGACCATGGCTATTCGACAAGCGGTTCGCCCGTGGGTTCTCAAAGCCGATTTTCGTATTTTGGTCGGCGTCTCTGGTGGCGCCGACTCGATGGCACTTGCGATAGCAACTCTTTTAGAAACCAAGAGCGCCGGTATCGAAGCGGTTGCAATCATTATTGATCACCAACTGCAAGAAGGATCCACTCAGGTGGCATCGAGAACCCGCGAAAAGTTGTTGGAGTTGGGATTTGATGAGGTTGATCTGGTGCAGGTTGATGTGGTTCTTAGCGATGGAATGGAGAGTTCGGCCAGGCGAGCTCGATTCCAAGCATTTGAGGCAGCGATCGCAAAGTATCAACCGGATTACTTCTTCTTAGCTCACACCAAGAATGACCAGGCGGAGTCCGTGCTCTTGGGTCTAGCACGAGGATCTGGAACCCGTTCTCTTTCTGGGATCGCACAGGTCAATGGAAAATTTATTCGCCCGCTCTTAGAGCTTGATCGCGAGCTCACAGAAAGTGCCTGCCGCGAGAACGGGATTGCCCCCTGGGAAGATCCTCACAATTCAGATCTGCAATATGCCAGGGTTCGAGTTAGGAGGCAGGTCTTGCCTCTCTTGGAATCGACCCTAGGGCCGGGCATCATCTCGGCCTTGGCGCGCAGTTCAACCATCCTCCGTGAGGATGCCGATGCTCTAGATCTGCTGGCAGGGCAGATTTATTCCACGGTCGAACCTTCCAACCTGGATATCTCGGTACTAGAGGGCCTTCCCAAAGCCCTCCGAATTCGGGTACTGCGGCTGGCGATTTATGGGCTCGGTGCCCCGGAAGGCTCTTTGAGCGCCGATCATTTAGCTCCCGTTGAGGCGTTGATCACGAATTGGCACGGCCAAGGGGAGATTTCACTCCCCGGTGGTGTGAAGGCAGAGAGAATTTCGGGCAGACTTTCGCTCTCACACCAGAGTTCATAAAAGGAGCATCGTGGATTTAAGCACCGCAGGCGAAGATATCGATCGCGTCATAGTTTCCGCTCCAGAGATCCAAGCCCGGTTGAAAGAGATCGCGTTGCAAATTGAGAAGGATTATGAGGGGCGCAATCTTTTGGTGATTGGAATTCTCAAAGGCGCCGTGATGACGATGGCTGACTTTGTTCGCTCGCTTAACCGACATGTTGAGATGGACTGGATGGCTGTCACCTCATATGGCTCCGGAACAAAGTCGAGTGGCGTGGTTCGAATCCTTAAGGATCTCGATCGCGATATTACGGGACGCGATGTATTGATCGTAGAAGATATTGTCGACACCGGGCTCACACTCGCCTGGCTCAAATCAAATCTGCAATCTCGTGGCACTAAGAGCGTGGAGATTTTCACGATGTTGCGCAAACCAGATGCAGCTAAGGTAGATGTAGATGTGAAATATGTAGGTTTCGATATTCCAAACGAATTCGTCGTTGGGTACGGATTGGATTACAACGAGAAGTATAGAAATCTAGATTTCATTGGAATTTTAGCTAAGGGCGTTTACTCCTGATCTTTGGAAATAAATCGCGAGACTTTTCCGTTAACACCAAACGAAGATAATAGAGAAGAGCAATGGCAGATAAAAAGATAAAACTTCCCCGCAAGCGGATCCGCAAGTTGATGCGAGGTCCACTCTTCTGGATCGTGCTCGCCCTCATTCTGGTAGTTGCCCTTGGAAAGGTCTCGGGAAGCGGGGCCACGTACACGCCGGTCGATACCTCGACCATCATCAACGAGATCTCCGCCAATAAGGTTGAGTCGGCTCTGGTCATTGATAAAGATCAAAAGATTGAAATTATTTTAAAGAGCGGTGAATCTGTTAATGGGGCAACCCATCTTGTGGCCTCTTATGTTGCAAATGAAGAGCAGCAGATCACCGAACTCTTAATTAGCAACCCTCCTTCAAAAGCTTGGAATGTAAAAGTTCCGACCACCTCATTTCTAGAGTCACTCTTCTTTAGCTTCGCTCCTTTCTTGCTTATTGGTTTTCTTCTACTCCTCTTTATGTCTAATTCACAGGGCGGCAATCGCATCTTCTCCTTCGGTCGTTCAAAGGCGAAGTTGCAATCAAAGGAGGCGCCGAAGAGCACCTTCGCGGATGTTGCAGGAGCAGATGAGGCAGTTGCAGAACTGCGAGAGATAAAGGATTTTCTCTCTGATCCTAAGAAGTACCAAGATATTGGGGCCAAGATTCCCAAGGGTGTGCTGCTCTATGGCCCTCCAGGAACAGGCAAGACCCTTCTAGCGCGCGCAGTTGCCGGTGAGGCTAATGTTCCCTTCTTCTCTATTTCAGGTTCTGAATTTGTTGAGATGTTTGTGGGAGTTGGTGCATCTCGAGTCCGTGATCTCTTCAATCAAGCTAAAGAGGCGGCTCCGGCGATTATCTTCGTTGATGAAATTGATGCAGTGGGACGTCAACGCGGCGCTGGTTTAGGTGGCGGAAATGATGAGCGCGAGCAGACCCTCAATCAACTTCTCGTAGAGATGGATGGATTTGAGGCGAACACACAAGTCATTTTGATCGCTGCGACCAACCGTCCAGATGTTCTTGATCCTGCAATTTTGCGCCCTGGTCGATTTGATCGACAAATCCCCGTTGACCGCCCAGATCTCTTGGGACGTAAGGCGATTCTTGAGGTGCATGCCAAAGGAAAGCCAATCGCAAAGAGTGTTGATCTAGGCGAGATTGCTAAGCGAACCCCTGGATTTACTGGAGCAGATCTAGCCAATGTATTGAATGAAGCGGCGCTTCTAACAGCGCGCGAAAATGCAAAGGTAATTACCACTATGGCTCTAGATGAATCTATCGATCGAGTCATGGCAGGACCGCAACGCACCAGTCGACTTATGACGGAAGAAGAGAGACGAATCACCGCCTACCATGAAGGTGGACATGCACTTGTTGCTCACGCACTTCCAAATACAGATCCAGTTCACAAAATTACGATCATGCCGCGTGGTCGTGCTCTGGGGTACACGATGGTTCTTCCAGATGAGGATCGTTATGCGACAACCCGCAATCAGATGCTCGATCAACTCTCATACTCTCTTGGCGGTCGCGCCGCTGAAGAGTTGATCTTCCACGATCCAACTACTGGAGCATCAAACGATATTGAAAAGGCAACCAACTTGGCGCGCGCCATGGTTACCCAATATGGAATGACCGAACGTATTGGCGCCATCAAACTTGGCACCGGTGATAGCGATCCATTCTTAGGACGTGACTATGGTCATCAACGTGATTACTCAGAGGAGATCGCAGGAATAATTGATGAAGAGATTCATGCTCTCATCGAGAACGCACATCAAGAGGCCTTCAATATTCTGGTTGCAAATCGCGATATCTTGGATGCTCTCGTGGTAGAACTCTTAGAGCGCGAAACCTTGCTCAAAGACGATATCGAGCGGATCTTCGCCAAAGTTGCGCTGGTTGAGCCACGGCCAGCTTGGACCGGATCACCCAATCGCACCCCGTCAACGATTCCACCAGTTGGCTTGGTTGCTGCTAAACCACAGGTAGATCCTGAGGCGAATCCGGCAAAACCAACTCGCAAACCGCGTAAGAAAGTTGCTCCTCCTGTGCCAGAGCAGATCGTTCCAGAGCAGGGTAGCAATGAGTGATGATCTCTCTCCTGTTTCCATGGGACCTCATGATGGAAAGGCGAGAGCAGAGTTTGATCAAGCGCGAGCAGAGCGGGCGATAACCGAACTTCTACTTGCTATTGGAGAAGATCCAACTCGTGATGGTTTGCGTGATACCCCAGCTCGAGTGGCTCGGGCGTATCGCGAAAATTTTGAAGGCTTGTGGCAGAACCCAGAAGATATTTTGACGACTACCTTTGATATTGGCCATAAGGAGTTGGTCATTGTCCGCGATATCGAGGTCTTCTCTCACTGCGAGCACCACCTCACTCCCTTTCACGGGGTTGCCCATGTTGGTTACATCCCTGGTGAGTCAGGTCGGATCACTGGGATATCAAAGTTGGCTCGTCTCGTTGATCTCTACTCGCGTCGCCCCCAAGTTCAAGAACGCCTCACGACTCAGATCGCCGATGCAATCGTTGAAATCTTAAAACCAGCGGGCGTTATAGTGATTATCGATTGCGAACATCTTTGCATGTCTATGCGTGGAGTAAAGAAATCACAAGCCCGGACCACAACTTCAGCCGTACGCGGTCATCTTCGTAACGCTGCCACCAGAGCCGAGGCTATGGCTCTTATAACTGCCTCTGATCGCTAAGGTCATCCATGCAGAGCACTCTGGTGATGGGAATACTTAACATCACACCAGATTCTTTTGCCGATGGTGGACGCCACTTTGAGTTTAGCGACGCAGTGGAACGTGCCAAAGAGATGATTGCTGAAGGCGTAGACATTATTGATGTTGGTGGTGAATCCACTAGACCTGGTTCGGAGCGTATCTCCAGTGAAGAGGAGGGCGCACGAGTCATCCCGGTAATTAGCGCGTTAAAAGAGTTAGGCGCTGTAATCAGCGTCGATACGACTAGATCAGAAATAGCAAAGCTGGCCATCGATGCTGGAGCTACCTATGTAAATGACATAAGTGGCGGTCTCTCTGATGCAAAGATGGCTTCGATAATTGCCTCTCACCCCCAGGTGCAGTACATCGCTATGCACTGGCGCGGTGAATCTAAAGATATGCAGTTGCGCGCCATCTACAAGGATGTCGTGAATGAAGTTCGCGATGAGTTAGAAGCGCGAACGCATGCCCTCATAAGTGCCGGAGTTTCACCGGATCAAATAATTCTCGATCCTGGAATTGGCTTTGCGAAAACCAGTGCTCACAACTGGGAGTTACTCCGCCAGATCGATCGATTGCAACTATTGGGCTACCCGATCTTGGTTGGCGTATCGCGAAAGCGCTTCTTAGGTGAATTAGTAGGTTCTTCGAACCCGGATGATCGGGACTCCGCTACAGTCGCTCTTACGACTGAACTAGCTCGTAAAGGGGTGTGGGGAGTTCGCACACATAGCGTGAAACCTCACCTCGATGCGATCAAAGTAGTTAAGGAGTTATTTGGATGAGCGACTTTATTGAGATTAAAGGCATATCTGGATTTGGCTATCACGGTCTCTTTGAGCACGAACGCCAAAATGGCCAAAGTTTTGCGGTAGATCTAAAACTCGAATTGCAGAAGAAGAGGGCATCAAAGAGCGATGACATCAACGATGCGGTGGATTACTCAGAGGTTGCTAAGTTGGTTTATGCCCACATTGTTGGTGAGCCGGTAAATCTCATCGAGCATCTAGCACAGTTGATCGCACAAGAACTCTTAGAAGTATTTCCAATCAAATCTGTGGAGGTCGTTGTTCACAAAGCTAATGCGCCCGTGGGTTTACCAGTGGGGGATATCGCGGTTCGAATAAAGCGATCCCAATGAAGGTCGTGATTGCCCTCGGCTCAAATGTTGGTGATACGAACTCACATCTCCATCATGCGATAGAAGAGCTGAGCAAAGTGATTGCGATAACTAAAGTCTCGAGTTTCTATAAAACTGCGCCAGTCGGTGGTCCGGTGCAAGATGATTTTCTTAATGCCGTGTTGATTGCGGAGAGCGATTTAGACCCGCTCGACATACTGGTCGCCATGCAGGAGATAGAGACATTGGCTGGTCGCAGTCGCGAGGTTCATTGGGGACCGCGCACGCTCGATCTTGACCTGATTACCTATGGGGATGCAATAATCACCGAGCCGCATTTAGAGCTTCCGCACCCGCGTGCCCACGAACGTGCCTTCGTTTTAGAGCCATGGTTGGAGATTGATCCTGAAGGTGAGCTGGCAGGTAAGGGGAAGATAAAAGATTTGCTCAAGGCGATTCGGCAGTAAACTTATGACGCTAGCCCGGTACCTCGAAAGGACTGGAGCACGATGAGTGATTCAATAGCTTTTGTACCCACCATGGGGGCGCTTCATGCTGGCCACCTGGAGCTAATTGAGCACGCTCGAAAGTTAAGCGATGAAGTGGTCGTATCTATCTTTGTTAATCCGTTGCAATTTGAGAACCCAGACGATCTAGCTAAATATCCCAGGGATATTGAAGGAGATACCGAAAAGGCACTGAGTGCAGGAGCTACACGAGTATGGGCACCTACATTCGATGAGATCTATCCTTCTGAGATCGTAAAAATATCTGCGGGAGAGCTAGGTCAGCGATTTGAGGGGCGCGAGCGGGTTGCCCACTTTGATGGAGTCCTCACCGTTGTTAATCGCCTCTTTCAAAACGTTAAACCTAATTTTGCGATCTTTGGCGAGAAGGACTTTCAGCAACTCTTTATTATCAAGAACTGGGTTAAGGAAAATCAGATACCGGTAGAGATCATCTCCCACCCCACGGTGCGAGATAGTGATGGCCTGGCTCTATCCTCCCGAAATCAAAGGTTGAGCGCAGCAGATAGGAAGAGCGCGTTAATTATCCATCAAGCTCTCGGAGCACTCACTAAAGAGGAGATGCTGCAGATCTTGGCGACGGAGCCGGGTTTTAAACTCGACTACGCTGAGATCATCGATGAGGAGAGCTTTGAAATCGCTAATTTAGAGAGTTTGCATAAGCGAGGAATTATCGCTGGTTGGGTAAATGGGCTCCGTTTGATTGACAATAGTCCAATGGGATTCGTCCGATGAAATTATTTGCAGGAGCTCCAGGTTGGACCGCTCGCGCCGATGTAATTGTGATCGGTTCTGGTGTCGCGGGTCTTACAACTGCGCTCAACGCTCGTGCCGCCAATCTCTCTGTCTTGCTTGTCACTAAAGCACATATCGATGAAGGTTCTACGAAATGGGCGCAGGGTGGAATCGCTGCCGCGCTTGGACCGGGGGATTCACCGGAAGAACATAAGGAAGATACCTTGATAGCAGGCGCGGGGTTGTGCGATGTAGATGCCGTCAATGTATTAGTAACTGAAGGACCGGAAGCAGTTCGCAAATTAATCGCCAGGGGCGCGGTATTTGATAAAGCAGAAAGTGGCGAGATCGCACTCACTCGAGAGGGTGGACACCACCGCAACAGAATCTTGCATGCAGGCGGTGATGCAACTGGAGCCGAAGTTTCTCGCGCACTTCTGGCTGCTGTTCAAAATGATTCAGGGATTGAAGTTATTGAACATGCACTTGTGATTGATGCTCTTAAAGCCAGCGATGGTCGTGTGTGTGGTGTTACTTTGCATGTGATCGGGGCAGGTTCTAGCTCTGGAGTGGGTCGCGCCTTGGCGCGCGCAGTTGTCATTGCCACTGGTGGTTTGGGTCAGGTGTACTCGCAAACGACTAATCCCTCTGTTTCAACCGGCGATGGGGTCGCATTAGCGCTTCGAGCTGGCGCCGCAGTTGCTGATGTCGAGTTCATTCAATTCCACCCAACAGTTCTATGGCGCGATACATCTGCTGCCGGTCAACAGCCACTCATCAGTGAGGCGGTCCGCGGTGAAGGAGCGATCCTGCTCAATCACAAAGGCGAGAGATTTATGAGCGCCGTGCATCCACAGGCAGATCTCGCTCCTCGCGATATTGTGGCGAAAGAGATCTTCAATCAGATGCGCGAAGCTCACGTGCCGCATATGTGGCTAGATGCCACCGCGGTAAAAGATTTCCAAGAGAGATTCCCCACGATTTATGCCTCGTGCATGGCAAATGGAATCGATCCAGAGAAGCAATTGATTCCAGTCGCGCCTGCCTCACACTACGCCTCAGGTGGAGTGCTTGTAGATTTGAATGGAGAGAGCACCGTTCCTGGTTTGTATGTTTGTGGTGAGAGTGCTTGTACTGGCGCCCATGGTGCAAATCGCTTGGCCTCCAATTCACTACTTGAAGGGTTGGTATTTGGCGCTCGCATCTCTGAGCACATCGCACATCATTTGGCTCCACAGCAAGAACCTGCCGATGAGAGCAATGAAAAAAGAGTCTTGATAGATCCTTCAATTCGTATTCCGCTGCAATTGGCCATGAGCGAGGGTGCTGGAGTTATGCGCTCTGATAAGAGTCTGCGAGCTACCCTAGCAACGTTGGAGCAACTCGGGTCAAGATATACCGATCAACCTGGTGTGGATGCGTGGGAGGTTTCTAACCTTTACTTCTTGGCTACTGCGATTGTTCGTTCCGCTTTGGAGCGCCACGAATCACGTGGCTCGCATTGGCGTAGCGATTATTTGGAGACCAGTGCGCAATGGCAGAAGAGAGTCATTCAACGCCTTGATGAATCCGGTACGTGGAGTTCTTCTCTGGAAGAGATCAATCATGGCTGACTCGGTGCAGGCACTTATTGAACTTGCGATCGCTGAAGATTTAGCGGGGGGCGAAGATATAACTTCAAACGCCACGATTCCTGAATCACAGAACGCTATTGCAGAGTTTGTGAATCGAGCCCCAGGCGTAGTTGCCGGTATCGATGTTGCTGTACAGGTGCTCAACTACGTTGGTATAAGTGATGTTTCCGCGCTGGTAACCGATGGCGCAGAAGTTCCTGCTGGCACCGTTCTACTGGTGGCGCGTGGAAATACTCGAAAATTGCTGCTGGCTGAGCGCACAACTCTCAATTTCCTTACGCACTTAAGCGGTATTGCGACTCTCACCGCGCAATGGGTGGCTGCGGTCGCGGACACTAAATGTCAGATTAGAGATACGCGTAAGACCACCCCTGGTTGGAGGTTGCTCGAAAAAGCGGCTGTTCGCGCTGGTGGTGGGCAAAATCATCGCCTCTCACTATCTGATGCAGCGCTAGTGAAGGACAACCATATTGTTGCCGCAGGGGGAGTACTCAAGGCTTTTGAAAAGGTACGTGCTGCGCAACCTGGAGTAAGTGTCGAAGTTGAAGTTGATAATTTGGATCAACTCCGCGAGGTGCTAGTTGGAAAACCAGATCTAATTCTGCTCGACAATATGTCGCCGGAGTTGTGCGCCAACGCTGTTGCTATCGTCAACGGTGCGGTGAAGTTGGAGGCTTCGGGAGGGATCACTCTTGATAATGCGGCGGCATATGCGATGAGTGGCGTGGATTATTTAGCTATTGGAGCGCTCACACATTCGGCAAAGGTTCTTGATATTGGGCTTGATCTAAAGATGGGAAATTGAATGTTACTCACAGTCGATGTAGGAAATACCAATACAGTTCTCGGCGTATTCGATGGTGAAAAACTATTTCGATCTTGGCGGGTTAAGACCGATCCACGAGATACCGCAGATGAATTGTGGTTGCAATACCGTGCCCTGCTAGATGGTATTGATATCGACGGGCTCTCCATCTGTTCAACTGTCCCTGCAACGTTGCGAGAACTTCGCAGCATGGTGGTTCGCTATTTCAGCGAGCTACCCGTAACTATCGTCGAGCCTGGAATTAAGACGGGAGTTCCGCTCTTGGTAGATAACCCCAAAGAGATAGGCGCAGATCGCATCGTTAATACTCTCGCCGCCCATACCCTCTTTGGCTCTAACGGTCCCTGCATCGTCGTTGACTTTGGAACCTCTACTAATCTAGATGTGGTCTCACCTAAGGGTGAGTTTCTCGGCGGTGCGCTAGCTCCCGGGATTGAGATCTCCGTTGATGCGCTAGCGTCTCGTGCCGCTCAACTTCGCAAAGTAGAACTTATTAAGCCAAAGTCGGTAATCGGAAAGAATACTGTTGAGGCGTTGCAGTCGGGAACGATCTACGGCTTTGCCGGCCAGGTCGATGGCTTGGTGAACCGCATTATTGAAGAGCTAGAAATTCTCTATCCAGGTGTCGGTCGTACCACGGTCATCGCAACCGGCGGGTTGGCACCACTTGTGATTGGGATCAGCGAAACCATTGATACACATGAACCAGATCTGACTCTATTGGGCCTTGCCATGGTCTTTGATCGAAATTCAGGAGCAGCAGAAGCTAAAAAATAGCACGATAGACTTCTCCGATTATGAGTGAGCAGATAGTCGAAGACGACCTACCAGAACAATTGCGGATTCGCCGCGAGAAGCGGGCAGCAATCTTGTCCCGAGGTGATGAGGCTTATCCAGTCGCCGTCCCGCGGACTGCCTCACTTAAAGAGATCCGGGAACGTCACGCGGGTCTTGAAATTGATGTGGCTACAGGAATTCAGGAGAGCCTCTCTGGTCGAGTAATCTTCAAACGCGATACTGGAAAGCTCTGCTTTGCCACCCTGCGCGAAGGCGATGGCACCGAACTGCAAGCCATGTTCTCCCTCGACAAGGTAGGCGCTGAAGTTCTGGAGCAGTGGAAGAGCGATATCGATATCGGTGACTTGGTAAGTGTGAGCGGAGAGATAATTACCTCCAAGCGCGGTGAACTCTCAATTTTAGCCAACTCATATCAACTCGCCGCAAAGTCTTTACGTCCACTTCCAGTGGAACACAAGCCACTTTCTGAAGAGACTCGCGTTCGGATGCGTTACGTGGATCTGATCGTCCGACCTGAAGCCAGATTTAATGCCCGGCTACGCCCGCAAGTGATGAGTTCGTTACGCCAATCATTTGGTACGCGCGGCTTCATGGAAGTTGAAACACCGATGCTGCAGGTTATGCACGGCGGTGCCGCCGCGCGTCCATTTAAAACTCATAGCAATGCATATGACATGGATTTATATCTGCGCATTGCCCCTGAACTCTTTCTAAAGCGTTGTGTTGTTGGCGGGATCGAGAGAGTCTTTGAAATCAACCGCAACTTCCGCAATGAAGGTGCCGACTCGAGCCACTCTCCAGAATTTGCGATGATCGAGGCTTATCAGGCCTATGGCGATTGGAATTCAATCGCAGAACTTACTCGAGACCTGATTCAAGAATCTGCCCAAGCTGTCTTTGGTTCACATGTGGTGACTCATCATGATGGTCGCGAACTTGATTTAGGTGGTACCTGGCGCGAGGCGAATCTCTTTGACCTCATCTCTGAAGGCGTTGGCGAAGTTGTAACTCCGCAAGCAACACTCGATGAACTAAAAGTTATCGCTACCAAATTAGGTATGAAGATCGATCCAAAGTGGGTCGCTGGAAAGCTAGCGGAAGAGATCTTTGAACACGTTACCGAGGGCCAACTCAACGAACCGATATTTGTTAAGGGGTTCCCAGTTGACACCTCGCCATTGGTGAGAGCGCATCGTCAGATTCCAGGTCTCGTAGAAAAATGGGATCTCTATGTCGAGGGATTTGAATTAGCCACTGGATATTCAGAGTTGATCGACCCCGTTATTCAGAGAGATCGGTTGGTAGAACAAGCCGCCTTGGGAGCCAAGGGCGATGTCGAGGCTATGAACCTAGATGAAGATTTCTTGCGCGCGATGGAGTACGGAATCCCACCTATGGGTGGAATGGGAATGGGCGTTGATAGGTTGCTCATGGCGCTTACTGGTTTGGGAATCCGAGAGACGATCCTCTTCCCACTGGTGAAACCTGAGGAACAATGAGTTTGATAATCCGTCCCGCCAAGACCGCTGATATCAAGGCGATTCGCGCCATCATCGATACCTATGTCTTAGGCCGCCGCCTCCTAGCAAAAGAGACGGTAACCCTTTATGAGACGGTCCAAGAGTTCACAGTCGCAGAGTTTGACGGCGAAGTAGTTGGTTGCGGCGCGCTGCACGTGCTTTGGGAGGATCTGGCTGAAGTTCGTACCGTTGCCGTCCTAGAAAAGATGCGCGGCAAAGGGGTGGGTAACGCCATTATCGCCAACATTGTGGAGCGCGCTAAAAACATCGGCGTGGCCCGGATATTTTGTCTGACTTTTGAGACAGATTTCTTCGGTCGAAATGGCTTTGAGGTGATTGAGGGGACCCCGGTCGACCCCGAGGTCTATCAGCAGTTACTGCGCTCCTACGACGAAGGCGTAGCTGAATTCCTGGATCTGGAGCGGGTTAAGCCAAATACCCTGGGCAATACGAGGATGCTCCGCATCCTCTGAAATAGGCAATACGAGGATGCTCCGCATCCTCTGAAATAGGCAACACGCAGGGGCTACGCATCCTCTAGGCCATTCCACAGGGGCATAAATCTCACCAAATTGGCGTTACAGGTAGGCTAATCCAAGGTAATTAGAAAG
>CAIMNT010000013.1 GCA_903842855.1 uncultured Actinomycetes bacterium | reverse complement strand
CGTCATTACTGAAATTGATCCAACAAAGGCTCTCGATGCCTTGATGCAAGGATATCGCGTTATGAATTCACTCGAAGCTGCCAAGATCGGTGACTTCTTTATTACCGTTACTGGTAATCGCGATGTTCTTCGTGAAGAGCACTTTGCCGAGATGAAGGATGGCGCAATCTTTGCCAACTCGGGTCACTTCGATATTGAGATCGATGTTGCTTGGCTTGAGAAGAATGCAAAGAAGAATCGCCGAATTCGCCATCAAACCGATGAATATGTTCTAGCCGACGGTCGCCGCCTGCTTTTGATCGCCGAAGGTCGTTTGGTTAATCTCGGTGCGGCCGAAGGACACCCTGCATCTGTTATGGATATGTCATTCTCTGACCAGGCCTTGACGGCAGAGTGGTTAATCAAGACCGCTGCCTCACTTGGAGCTGGATTACATGAGGTTCCAACCGAGATCGATAAAGAGGTTGCCCGTTTGAAGTTGGCAAGCATGGGAGTCACTATTGATACTCTCACCCCAGCTCAAGAGCACTACCTCAACTCATGGGAGCACGGTAGCTAATGACGCTAATCATGGTTGTCGATGACGACCAAGATTTAGCGGAGATGCTCGGGATCGTTCTCACCGGCTCTGGCTTTGAGGTTGACCTCGTCAACTCAGGCGATCAGGTGATGAACATTTTCAACTCACACCAACCCGATCTCGTATTGCTTGACGTCATGCTTCCAGGGCTAAGTGGCATTGAAGTCTGCAAATTGATCCGTGATAAATCTATGGTTCCTATCGTGATGCTGACAGCTAAGAGCGATAGTTACGATGTAGTCAAAGGTTTAGAGGCTGGCGCCGATGATTACATGGTCAAACCATTTAATCCATCTGAACTGGTTGCTCGCATCAAAGTTCGACTACGCCGCTCGAACTCCGAAACCTCTACAACGTTGCGGATCTGCGACATCATTATTGATCAGGTCGCGCACACCATCATTCGAAATGGAAAGACTATCCCGCTCACGCGCTTAGAGTTTGATCTCTTAGTTGCACTTGCTAAGGAGCCTGGTCGGGTCTTCACCCGAGAAGCGCTTCTAAGTGAGGTCTGGGGCTACCAACATGCGGCAGATACCCGCCTGGTGAATGTGCACGTGCAGCGTTTGCGCGCCAAAGTTGAAGAAGATGTTGATAATCCGCAGGTTGTTCTTACCGTGCGTGGAGTTGGGTATAAGGCGGGAACGAGTCAGGCATGAGATGGCTGGGCGTGAAATGGCGGAGTTCAATCCTCTTTCGCGTCATTAGCACCACATTTTTACTCTCCATCATTCTGATCTCACTCGTGGGCAGCATCCTCTTTATTCAGATATCTAATGGAATTTTTCACGAGAAGACCAACGAATCTGTCTCGGAAGCGCAGTCACTTTATGAATACGCTCAAGGTCAACTTGATGCGACCTTGTATCTCCCCTCACTCAAATTACCAGTCGTCGTTAATCGAATATTGCAGGCGAGCGATTTAACGGTTGCTACTACGCCTCGAGAAGTTGTTCTCGTTGGTTCTCCGGTGTTACATCGCAGCAACAATAAATATGATGGAGCATCGGGCAATGTAGATATAAGTTCTATCCCACAATCGCTGCGAGCCTCAGTTCGTAAATCTGGATTAGCTGAATGGCTACGCGGGACGATTACCTTTAAAGATGGCACGCAAAAAGGTGCAATCATTGTCGGACATGCCGTTGAAATTCCACCACAATCGCCCTACGAACTTTATTACGTCTTTCTATTAACGGAGCAGCAGACCATTGTTGATTTCATTGGAAGACTTCTAGCCTTTGCTGGATTCCTGTTGATCTTCATGATCGGTGGAATTTCTTGGTATGTGATTCGTCAAGCAATCAACCCAGTACGTGACGCTGCTGAAATTGCCGAACAGTTAACTGCCGGAGATCTCAATCGCAGAATGCATGTGACGGGCCAAGATGAGATTGCGCGTCTTGCCATATCTTTCAATGAGATGGCTGTTTCTATGCAGCAACAGATCTCCAGGCTTGAGAATCTCTCTCGGTTGCAACAGCGCTTCGTCTCCGACGTCTCCCATGAGCTCCGTACCCCCTTAACCACTATACGAATGGCATCTGAGGTAATTGCGGAGAGTAAGGGCAAGATGGATCCTGCCGCTGCTCGAAGCGCAGAGCTGCTTCAATCTCAGATCGCTCGATTTGAATCACTACTGACAGACCTCTTGGAGGTCAGCCGATTCGATGCCTCCGCTTCTATTTTGGAGTTAAAAGAGACGGATATTAAAGGCCTCGTTATCCAAACGATCGATCAACTCCATATGGGCAAGGTGGGTGATATTCGCACCGACTTCTCTGATCGGGCAGTAGTTGCAATGGTGGATCCACGACGCATCGAGAGAATTCTGCGAAATCTGATCTCCAATGCCATCGATCACAGCGAGGGCAAGGGAATCGATATAACTATCAGGCAGAGCGAGCGCGAATTTGCCGTAGGAGTTCGAGATTATGGAATTGGATTTACAGAACGCGAATCAGAACGGCTATTTGATCGATTCTGGCGCGCAGATCCATCGCGCTCACGGTTGCGTGGGGGTACGGGCCTTGGACTTTCTATCGCACTCGACGATGCGAAGTTGCACCAAGGAACTCTCAAGGCATGGGGCGCTCCTGGCAAAGGAGCAAATTTCGTCATCACCGTTCCGCTCGCGCCGGGAATCCCAATTCAAGGCGAGCCAATTCCAGTTAACCCCAGCGTTGAGCCTTCCACATCATTCTTAGCATTTGATGAGGATGACGTTTAAATCTCTGCAGAATCTCTGGAATGAGTGCCATCGCGCAATTGCTCTTCCCTTCAACCTGTTTGCTCTGTAACTCACCTGGCTTAGACCTATGTGCGCTGTGTGAGAATAAAATTAAGAGAAATCACAGACCAATTCTTTTAACAGATACGCAGCTCTGGGCGGGAGCGCTCTATGGCGATGAGTTATCTGAGTTGATTTTGCTCGCCAAAGAGAAGCACATCTCTCCGGCACGGAATTTTCTCGCTCAGCTCCTTGTTGAATCATTCATGCGAGCGCGTAGTGAACATGGAGAATCAAGGCCGGTATTTCTTGTGCCGATACCTTCAAGTAAGAGCGCCAATCGCAGCCGAGGTTATCGACACGCCTATCTGTTGGCAGGTGAGTTAAGGAAGAAGATTTCATCACCTAATAGAAATTTGATAACTGTGCACGAGGCTTTGGTTGTGAATCGTAAGGTTTCAGATCAGACAAATCTCAATAAGCAGGAGAGGGAGCACAATGTGCAGGGGGCCTACTCCGTGAGAAAGTTGAACCGTATCCAGGAGCAGGCAGATCTCTTCCTCGTTGACGACGTGGTGACCACGGGAAGTTCGGTGCGGGAAGGGATCCGTACGCTCAGAGAGGCTGGAGTAAGGCCGTTAGGGGTGCTGGCCGCTGGGGTCTCACCGCGTCTTTTTTCCTAATACGATAGGGGACTAGTAAATGATAAGAGTTTCTGAAATGAGGGTTCGTGGCTGTTCTAGATAAAATTCTTCGCGCAGGCGAAGGTCGTGCGGTTCGAAACCTAGAGAAGATCGCTGAAGAGGTAAATACTTGGGAGACCAAGGTCGCGGCGATGAGCGATGAAGAACTCCGCTCCCAAACTCAGAAATTTAGAGATCGCCTCCAAGCAGGCGAGGATCTAGACGCGTTACTCCCTGAGGCCTTTGCCACAGTACGTCAGGCGGCTATGCGCACCCTTGGGCAGCGCCACTATGACGTCCAGATTATGGGTGGAGCGGCGCTTCACCTCGGAAATATTGCCGAGATGCGTACCGGTGAGGGAAAGACCTTGGTCTCAACCCTTCCCGCCTACCTCAATGCCCTCACCGGCAAAGGCGTTCACGTCGTCACTACAAATGATTATCTCGCCGAGCGCGATAGCGAATGGATGGGACGCGTCCATCGCTTCCTCGGGTTAAAAGTCGGCGTAATTCTCGCGAGCATGACTCCTGCAGAGCGGCGCGAAGCATATGCCGCTGATATCACCTACGGTACAAATAATGAATTTGGTTTTGATTACCTGCGCGACAACATGGCATGGGCTTTAGAAGATTGCGTGCAGCGCGAACACAACTTTGCCATCGTGGATGAAGTTGACTCGATTTTGATTGATGAAGCCAGAACCCCTTTGATCATCAGCGGACCCGCCGACAAAGCAACCAAGTGGTATGTCGAGTTCGCCAACATTTGTGGTCAGTTGCAGCGTGATCTGCATTATGAGATCGATGAGAAGAAGAAGACGGTTTCTATCCTTGAAGATGGTGTCACCAAGGTAGAGCAGATTCTCGGCATTGAAAATCTCTACGAAGCAGTTAATACCCCCCTTATTGGTTATCTCAACAATGGTATCCGCGCCAAAGAACTCTTCAAGCGCGATAAAGATTACGTAGTGATGAATGGTGAGCTACTTATTGTTGATGAACATACGGGACGTATGCTCTCCGGTCGTCGCTATTCCGAGGGCCTGCATCAGGCGCTAGAAGCAAAAGAGCGCATCGAAATCAAAGATGAGAATCAGACTCTCGCAACCATTACCTTGCAGAACTATTTCCGTCTCTACTCAAAGCTTTCAGGTATGACCGGTACCGCCATGACCGAGGCTGCAGAATTTATGCAGATCTACAAGCTCGGCGTTATTCCAATCCCAACTAATAAGCCAACGGCTCGCGTCGACTCTTCTGATTTGATTTACAAGACCGAGGCTGCAAAATTCTTGGCAGTTGCTGAGGATATTGTTAAGCGCCACAAGGCAGGACAGCCTGTTCTGGTCGGTACAGTCTCTGTTGAAAAGTCTGAAGAACTTTCTGCCGTACTGACTCGCCGTGGCATCAAGCACGAAGTTTTGAATGCCAAGCAACATGAGCGTGAGGCCGCTGTCATTGCTCGTGCAGGAACTCTCGGTGCTGTTACGGTCGCGACGAATATGGCTGGTCGCGGTACCGACATCATGCTAGGTGGAAACCCAGAATTTATGGCCGACTTTGAGTTGCAACGCCAAGGTCTAAATCCTGCCGAAAACCCAGAAGAGTACGAGGCTGCTTGGCCTGCAGAGATCGCTAAACAGAAGGCCGCTGTGGCTCTTGAGCACGAGACAGTTGTCGCTGCAGGTGGCCTCTATGTGCTGGGTACTGAGCGTCACGAGTCGCGTCGTATCGACAATCAGTTGCGTGGTCGATCTGGTCGTCAAGGAGATCCAGGAGAGTCGCGTTTCTATCTCTCACTCCAAGATGACTTAATGCGCCGCTTTAACTCCGGCCTAGTTGAACGTTTCTTGGGGGCTGCGGGTATCGCCGATGATGTGCCGATTGAATCAAAGATGGTATCTAATGCTATTCGCTCCGCGCAGACTCAAGTTGAATCACTCAACTTTGAAATGCGTAAAAATGTTATGAAATATGACGATGTAATGAATCGTCAACGTACCGTTATTTACTCTGAGCGTCGTGAGGTCCTTGAAGGGGCTGACATCAGCGAACAAGTTCAGAACTTCATGACCGATACTTTGACTGCCTACGTTCAAGGAGCTACCGCCGAGGGTTATCCAGAGCAATGGGATCTTGAGGCGCTCTTCACCGCGCTTCGCGTTCTCTATCCTGCAGTTGTCTCTCCAGAATCGCTTGCAGCAGAAGTGGGCGGGGTCGCAAACCTTGATGCTGACTTTATTCTCAATAGAGTTTTGGATGATGCAACAGCGCAATACAAGGCTCGCGAAGAATCCTTGACTCCAGAAGTCACTCGCGAACTCGAGCGCAAGGTCTTGCTCTCGGTTCTTGATCGCAAATGGCGCGAACATCTTTACGAGATGGATTATTTACAAGAGGGAATTGGTCTGCGCGCAATGGCGCAACGCGATCCACTTGTGGAATATCAACGTGAGGGTTATGAGCTATTCGCCGCAATGATGGATGGCATCAAAGAAGAGCTGGTTGGTCTTCTCTTCCACGTTGAAGTTAATGTTGAAGCTACCGACGAGAACGGTGCGCCAGTTATTGCCGCTCCTGGACTTGAAACCCCGGCTCAACCCGAGGTTAGCCAGCTGCGTTATTCAGCGGCCGACGAGGATGGCGCAACTGTGCAAAGCGGCGGGACACCTAAGAATGCACCTTGCCCATGTGGCTCAGGACGTAAATACAAGCGCTGTCACGGCGCCGCAAATCAGGCTTAATCAGCCAGTATTTCGCAGTCCGGCGGCGACGCCATTGATAGTCAGTAAGAGCGCACGCCGAATCGTGGTGTCTGGGCTCTCTCCTTTTCGCACACGCTCTAAGAGCGAGATCTGAAGAAGGTGTAAAGGAGCAAGGTAGGCATCGCGGACGCTCAACGTGCGAGCCAAGATTGGCTGGTCACCCAAAATTTCACTCTTCTGAGTCAAGAGCATGATCTCACTCCGGGTCAGATTGAACTCCTCTTCAATTGTCGCAAGGAAGTGGTGGAGCGAGGGATCAACTAAGCGCTCCACGTATTTGCTTGCCATCGCCAGATCGGTCTTAGCTAATGTCATCTCCACATTGGATATAAAGGTGCGGAAGAAATGCCAATCCTTGAGCATCGCGGTAAGGACAGGTGCTTGACCCGCTTCGCGAGCAGCTTTGAGTCCCGAGCCGACGCCAAACCAACCTGGAACGATCTGGCGCGATTGGGTCCATCCAAATACCCATGGAATAGCGCGCAGGCTTCCTAGCCCTCCAGATGCATCTGGACGGCGAGATGGACGGGAGCCAAGGAAGAGATCGCCGAGCTGTTCTACAGGTGTTGAGGCATAGAAATACGCCGGTAGATCTGGATGATCAATAAGAGTGCGATACCTAGCAAAAGCGCTCTCGCTGACCATATCCATGCATGCGCTCCATCGCGCTAAGTCGGCGGCGCTCTGGCGCGGGGCACGATTTAAAACAGTTGCCTCCAGCGCTGCCGCCAATGTGAGCTCCACATTTTCGCGAGCGAGTGCAGGCAGTGAATATTTATCTGAAATTACCTCGCCCTGTTCGGTCATCTTTACCTGACCATCAATTGAACCCCAAGGCAGCGCAATGAGCGCATCATATGTCGGTCCGCCTCCTCGGCCCACAGAACCACCACGGCCGTGGAAGAGACGGAGCTTTACGCCATGCTTTATGGCAATATCACGCAATTTGCGTTGCGCCTTGTGGATCTCCCACTGCGAAGTAGCTATTCCAGCATCCTTATTTGAATCTGAGTAGCCGAGCATCACCTCTTGAACCTCGTGACGACTGCGCACAATTTCGCGGTACTCAGGGTCAGATAACAACTGATCTAAGATGCTATCTGCGGCGCGCAGCTCAGCAACCGTTTCCAGGAGCGGTGCAAATCCAACCTTTGATTTTCCATCAACGATCAAGCCGGCATATTTTCCGAGCTCCACTGCGGCAAGCACATCTTTATGGGACTTAGTCATTGAGATGATGTAAGTCTCGATAACTTCTGGTCCGAATTTATTGATGAGCTCATCGATAGCTCTGAATGTGTCAACCGTATTTTGTGCGGCCGCATCTAGCGCTGCAGGATTCGCAGCAATTTGGGCGAGAGCGTGGTGATGGGCATCTGAATGTTCTCGGACATCCATCGTGGCATGTGTGATTCCGAAACTCGATACTGCACGGATGACTCGCTCAAGTAGGCCATGAGCGATGAGTTCGCCTTTATGAGCCAGAAGTGAGTCGCGCATCAGAGTTAGGTCGGCGAGTAGCTCAGCGGTGTTGTCGTAGTCGCGACCCGGTTGATGCGCTGCACCAGCGGCATGGCGCCTCTGCGTCAAGATCAAGCGGTGACGAATCGCCGTAGCCTTGAGCCGGTAAGGCTCCTCAACATTAAGGCGACGAAAACGAGCTTCGATCTCTGGCAGGTTCTCTAAATCGCTGGCGACAGACTCCTCGAGTTCAGCGGATGCACCCGCAATTCTTGTGGATACCGAAAGTGCTTGTCGAAGTGGATCTAGAGCGGCCAACATGGCACGAATAAAGTGACCAATCTGCAGAATGATGGCGTCGCGGGTAACTGAGGCGGTGATATTTGGATTTCCATCTCTATCGCCTCCAATCCAGGTACCAAATGAGAGCGGACGAGCGGTTGGTGAGATAGTGACACCTAAGCGCGACAACTCGCGAGCGAAATCATCGAGTACTTCGGGAACGGTCATTCCAAAGAGATCGTCAAGGTAATACAGGGCATTGACCGCCTCATCGAGCGGTTCCGGACGACCGAGTCGTAACTCATCTGTCTGCCACAATAAATCAACGGTCTCGGCCAAACGTCTTTCACGAACTGAATCTTTCTTATCGTCGAGAAGATCTGCGATAGTTCCTAGCTTGCTTAACACTGAGCGTCGAGCCGCTTCTGTTGGGTGCGCGGTGAATACTGGCCGAACTGAAAATTCATCCATCCAACTCTGTAGATCAGATTGGGTAAATTCATGGCCGCTCTTCTGAGTTTCTATGATGCGATCTACGGCACGTGAGATCCAAGAGCCACTAGCCTCGCGCTCTTCGTGCAACACCCTGGCGCGGTGCACTTGTTCAGCGACATTGGCTAAGTGGAAGTAGGTGCTAAATGCGCGTACGAGTTGCACGCTATCGTCGACAGATAATTTTGAAAGAATCTCTTCGCCGCCACCTTCGCGCACCGCTTTGCGAACGGATTCAACGAGTTCAAGTAGCTCAGGACCTTCTTGACGTACCAGCGTCTCGCCTAGTAATTCGCCTAGCTTGCGCACATCTCCGCGGAGAGCTTGATCATCGCGCGCGATGGATGTTTGTGGATCACTAGATTGAGTGGCCGCTGGAACGAGATTGCTCATGCGCGCATTACCTCCGCGAATTAAAGATCATTTGCTGCCCACATCGGTGGGGGCGGGGCTTTCGAGGGTAAATCATCCCATCTCTGGCGGGTTAGAATTCCACTAGTTTCTACCCCCATCTCTTTGGATATTGGGGGCTTTTGGCGTGGAGGGGGGTATCAATGAGCGCTCTATTGCGCGCCTTCTCCGATATCGCCATTGATCAGCGCAGTGAGCATTTAGCGGCTCCCACCTCCACCACTGGCTACCTACTCGCCGCTAGAAGCCAAGAATCCCCTCTCATCATCGTGACCGCCTCTTCGCGTAGGGCCGATGAACTTAAAGATGAGTTGGAAACCTATCTCGGAGCGGGAACCGTTCAGGAGCTCCCACCATGGGAGACCTTGCCGCACGAGAAGCTCAGCCCCAAGAGCGACACAGTTGCTGCTCGAGTCAAAGTCCTTTCAAATCTGGCCAATACCCAAGTCATCGTGACCTCTGTCAGAGCCTTGATCCAACCCATCGCGCCACAGGATCTGGCGTTGAAGAGGCTCCAGCTTGGCGATGAGATCTCGATGGAATCCCTAGTAGCTCACCTGGTGCTCCTCGGATTTACCCGAACCGATCTTGTAGAGCGCCGCGGCGACTTTGCCCTTCGCGGCGGAATCCTTGACGTCTTTCTCCCTGACCAAGATCATCCGGTTCGCATTGATTTCTTTGGTGATGAGATCGAAGAACTCGCCTGGTTTACCGTTGCAGATCAGCGAACTTTTGAGCCCGTCACCGGTGCGCTCACGATATTTCCGTGTCGTGAAATTCTGCTCACTGAACAGATTAAAGAGCGCGCTCGCTACCTCACCCGCGCCTTTCCTGAGGTTGCTGAGCTCACCGCAAAATTAGCAGAAGGAATTTATGTCGATGGGATGGAGTCTCTTCAAGGTCTCCTACGCAACGATCTCACTTCGCTGGTCGATCTCCTGCCCGCTAACTTTCAGATAGTTCTCGTCGATGAACCTCGAATTAACTCACGCGCTCTGGACTTGGTAGCAACGAATAAAGAATTTCTGGATGCATCCTGGTCTAACGCAGCTCACGGTGCAGACGCCCCAATCAATTTAACTGCGGAACTGGCTGGTGGTGGATATTTCACTTTAGATCAATTGCGCGATCGGGCAAATCACTGGAGCTCAATAGATCCCTATGCCAGTGGATTTGAAGAGGGAGCAACGGTCAGTTCACTACTTCCGATTCCGGAGTACCGAGGTAAGAGCGAAGGACTAGTCGCCGACTTACGCGAATGGTTGACCGAGAACTACTTGCTTATATTTACCGCTGCCGGTCCGGGAATTGTTGAGCGTTACGCCAAACTATTTCAACAGTCGGGGCTGCCGGTTCGCTTGCTCAAAAATATTTCGACAGGACTTACTCGAGATGCGATTTATGTGCTCGCTACACCGATAGAACACGGCTTTATCTCTCACGAATATAAGAGCGCTTTAATCACCGAGAAAGACATAACCGGTGTACGCAGTTCCAATAAAGATCAAGCTCGCATGCCATCTCGGCGCAAGAAGGCGATTGATCCCTTGGAACTTAAACCCGGTGACTATGTTGTTCATGAACAACATGGAGTCGGCCGATATATAGAGCTCGTTGCTCGCACTGTTGCGGGTATCTCGCGGGAATATCTCGTGATCGAGTATGCCTCTTCAAAACGCGGGCAACCTGGAGATCGCCTCTTTGTACCGACAGATACCTTGGAACAAGTAACTAAATATGTGGGCGGTGAGGCTCCCACGGTGCACCGCATAGGTGGCGCTGACTGGCAGAACACCAAACGCAAAGCTCGCAAAGCGGTCAAACAGATCGCTGCGGAATTGATTCAGCTTTATGCCGCTCGCATGAGCGCCCCCGGCTTTGCCTTCTCGCAAGATACCTCGTGGCAGCGTGAGTTAGAGGCGGCATTTCCTTATGTCGAGACCATCGATCAACTCTCGACGATTGATGAGGTGAAGCGCGACATGGAGCGCAGCCATCCTATGGATCGTGTTATCTGTGGTGATGTCGGCTATGGCAAAACTGAGATCGCAATCCGAGCCGCTTTCAAGGCGGTTCAGGATGCAAAGCAAGTTGCGATATTGGTGCCGACGACTCTTTTAGTACAGCAACATCTCAAGACCTTTGAAGATCGCTACGCCGGATTCCCGATCAGAATCGCGGGTCTCTCTCGCTTCAACACCGCCAAGGAGTCCAAAGAAATTTTGGAGGGGTTGGCGGCAGGAAGTATTGATGTTGTCATCGGAACTCATCGCCTGTTATCCAAAGATGTGGTCTTTCGCGATCTGGGTCTGGTGATCGTCGATGAGGAACAGCGTTTTGGAGTTGAGCATAAAGAGGAGCTGAAGAAGGCTCGCACAAATATTGATGTGCTCTCAATGTCGGCTACCCCGATTCCACGCACCTTAGAGATGGCGATTACCGGCATCCGTGAAATGTCTAACATCACGACTCCACCGGAGGAACGCCATCCCGTACTCACGTATGTTGGGCCTTACGATGAGAAGCAAGTGACCGCGGCAATCCACCGTGAACTTCTACGAGATGGACAGATCTTCTTTCTGCACAATCGCGTAGAAAGTATCGACCGTGTCGCATTGCGGATCAAGGAATTGGTTCCCGAGTCAAGAGTACGAGTGGCGCACGGTCAGATGAGTGAGCGCGAATTAGAAGAGGTAATTCTGGGCTTCTGGCAGCGAGACTTTGACATCTTGGTCTGCACCACAATTATTGAGAGTGGAATTGATATCCCAAATGCCAATACCCTCATCGTCGATCGAGCAGATGCATTTGGGCTTTCGCAGTTGCATCAATTGCGTGGACGCGTCGGTCGCGGACGCGAGAGAGCGTATGCCTACTTCCTCTACTCTCCTGATAAACCACTGACCGAGGTTGCGCATGATCGACTCACCACTATTGCGACAAATACAGATTTAGGTTCAGGGATGCAAGTTGCCCTTAAAGATCTTGAAATCCGTGGTGCTGGAAATATGTTGGGTGGAGAACAGTCGGGCCACATCGCTGAAGTTGGGTTTGATCTCTACATGCGTATGGTCGGTGAGGCGGTGGAAGATTTTAAGACTGGTTATGTCGATGTTAACCCTCGGGTTAAAGAGTGCAAGGTTGAGCTTCCAATCACCGCCCATCTACCGGTGGAGTATGTGCCCTCTGAGAGGCTTCGCCTGGATCTCTATCGACGTATGGCCGATTGCGCTGACGATGCGGGACTCAACTCCATAGTCGAGGAGTTAGTCGATCGATTTGGTGAGTTGCCGGAAGCTGCCCGCAGCCTCATTGATGTGGCGCGTATCAGAACCAAGGCAAAAACCATGGAACTTACTGAGGTCGTTTGGCAGGGTAAGTTCCTCAAGGTTGCCCCTATAACCCTCCCAGAGTCGGCACAATTGCGTATAGAGAGGCTATATCCAGGCACCTTGATCAAACAGGCGACCAAAAGCCTCCTTATTGCGCGGAATTCCGCTCCAAATTGGCTTGAAAATGCCTCTGTAGGCGATACTTCTGTTCTGTCGTGGACTATGGAAGTCCTGCACAATCTCTAGGGAGCAGCGCGTGAAGAAGATTCTTACTGCCGTAATTGGCGTTCTGGTTGTGGCAGGTGCCGGAGTCGGCCTCTGGATCGTTCTGGACTCGTCCGCGCCAGCCGCCACGGTAGGCAAGACCAAGATCACCGCAAGCCAGATCAACAACAGCGTAAAGACCATCGTCGCTGAGCGTAAGACGGTCTCCACCACCGGAATGCAATTGGCTTTCGGCTCAGCTCTAAACGCTGAAGAACTTAATTACTACATCATCTCAACTCTGCTCGCTGATACCGCTGCCGCAAATGGCGTATCGGTGACCGATGCGCAAGTAACAGCTCGCGAAGCTGCAATCTTGAAGCAAGAGGGAAGCGCCGCGAAACTCAAATCTGGAGAGGTCTCTGCCAGCATCGCATCAACAGACTTCCCAGGATATGTACGAGAGATTCTTTACGTTGAGGCGCTCACTGCTCTTGTAGAAAAGCAAGGCACCTCGGTTTCAAACTCAGGAACTGCAGTCCAAGGGTTAGTACGCGCTCAAGCCGCCAAAGAGGGCGTCAAGATCGATAAGAAGTATGGAACGTGGGATGCAACAAATGTAACTGTTAACCCACCTGCCACTGCAACAAGCACCACAACAGCTACGAAGTAGTTTTCTCGCAATCATGACCTCAGAGCTCTTACGCCTAAAAGAGGTCATGCATCGACTCCGTTCACCGGGCGGCTGTCCGTGGGATGGAGAGCAGACTCATGAATCGCTTCTTAAATATTTGCTTGAAGAGGCCTACGAATATTCAGAGGCGGTTGACGAGGGCGATCGAAGCGCAATGCGCGAAGAGCTCGGCGATGTTCTACTTCAGGTCTATTTCCATTCTGCGATTGCCGAAGAAGATCCGAGCGATCCATTTTCAGTTGAAGATGTCGCGCGAGGGATTGCAGATAAATTAATTCGCCGCCACCCCCATGTCTTCACCGATTCAAAAGTCACCTTCGATGATGTCTTGGAAAATTGGGAGAAGCAGAAGCGCGAAGAGAAGGGTCGCACCTCGGCAACCGATGGCGTTCCACTTGCCCAACCGGCGATGGCGCTAGCAGCCAAAGTCATCTATCGCGCAGATAAATATGGTTATTCACTTCCCGTTGCCCACCCTGTCACTATCGCCAGCGATACTGATGAGGCCGATCTGGGGGAGATGCTGCTGGGCATATTGGATCAAGCCCAGAAACTAGGGATTGATGCCG
>CAIMNT010000012.1 GCA_903842855.1 uncultured Actinomycetes bacterium | reverse complement strand
GGTCTGGCTTGCTGCAGAACACGAGAGTGACTCTGCTCTGGCCCTTGAAATCTCACAACTTCTCTACCGTCTCCAAGTTCTAATGCTGGCTCGGGGTATTACTCCGGAAGATGTTTATAGAGTTCTTTAATCAGGTCCGGAATATCGCGAGGAGTTTTGCATGCTTAAAGTAGCTATCCCAAACAAAGGAAGTCTCTCTGACTCCGCTATCGCGGCTCTTAAAGAGGCGGGCTATCGGCAACGCACTGATGCGCGCGATCTGACCCTCATCGATCCTGAAAACGAAGTTGAGTTTTACTATTTGAGACCTCGCGATATAGCACTCTATGTCGCTAGTGGTGAATTAGAAATCGGAATAACTGGTCGGGATCTATTAATCGACAGTGGGGCAGTAGCCTCCGAAGTTCTGGCACTCGATTTTGGTAAGAGCACATTTCGCTTTGCCGCTCCAGTTGGAACTACCTATTCGGAAGCTTCTCTCGAGGGAAAGAGGGTTGCAACTGCGTATCCAGGACTTGTTGCCAGTCACTTTGCAAAATTGGGAATCAACGTTGAACTAGTCAGGCTCGATGGAGCGGTGGAGAGCTCAGTTCGCCTCGGTGTTGCCGATGTAATTGCAGATGTTGTTTCTACCGGCGGAACTCTTCGCCAAGCGGGCCTTGCCATATTTGGCGATCCAATTCTTCACAGCGAAGCCATTGTCATCGAACGTCCCTCTATTAACCGCTCCGAGGCAGCTGAGACGCTGCTGCGTCGCCTACAGGGAGTTGTCATTGCGCGTCAGTATGTGCTTGTCGATTACGATGTTAAATCTGAGTTCCTCGATGCTGCCTGCGCTTTAACTCCCGGAATAGAGTCGCCGACGATTTCTCCACTTCAAAGAAGTGATTGGAATGCAGTGCGCGCCATGGTTAAACGCAGCGATATTAACCGCATTATGGATGATCTCTGGAAGGTTGGAGCAAGGGGAATCCTTGTGACTGATATACATGCTTGTCGACTTTAAAAAATCTTTTTAACTAATTCCCATCAAGCGCACGACTTCATATAGATCGCCGTTATTTATCGTTTTTTGGGCGCGCTCTTGGACGATCGGCTTAGCATTAAAAGCAATACTCAAACCAGAGATCTCCATCATGCCTAGATCATTGGCGCCATCTCCAACTGCAACCGTTGCCGATAGGGGAATCTCCAAAAGTCCAGCCAATTCACGAAGATAACTAGCCTTGGCCTCTCGGTCGATGACATCGCCAATCGTCTTACCCGTCAACGTACCTTCTGAAACTTCCAAGGTATTTGCCCTGAAGAAGTCCAACCCTTCACTTTCTAATAGTGGCGCGATTACATTGTTGAATCCACCAGAGACTATGGCCACCTTGTGTCCCTCGTCATGCAACTTCTCCACCATCTCTCTGGCACCCACCGAAAGGCTTATCTCTGAACGCACCTCCTCAAATATCGTGGCAGGCAAGCCCTTAAGCAGTGCCACTCTCTCTTTGAGCGAATCCTTGAAATCTAGTTCGCCCTTCATTGATCTTTGGGTAATTGCAGCGACCGCATCGCCTACCCCTGCATGGTCGGCCAACAGATCGATAACCTCTTGTTGGATGAAGGTGGAATCCATGTCAAGAACTACAAGACGAAGTCCTTGCCTCATCTACTGGATGCCATCTTCGGAGTAGTCAATTGCAGTGTCAATTCCGGTTTTGTTGCTCCATTCCAGTAGATCCGTTTCGATAGCCAAGACATGTGCTGGGTCACATCCAATGAGAATGCCCACGATCAATTTGCCTCGCATAGCGATTCTCTGGGTATCAAGGATCTCAAGTGAAAATGGTGCTAATACTTCACGCAACGATTCCTCTGCACCCGAACCTTCACTTGTTGAGATAAGAATGAGCGAGGTGAAGTCATATTTGCCGGGAGCCATGAGCGGAAGATTAGCCTGTATGGGCATCTAAACGGGTATCTTTCACCTTTGTGGGCCAGGTATTGGAATTTAAGGATGTCTCGGTTATCCGTGACGGAAGAACGATTTTGGGACCTCTCTCGTGGAAGGTCACTGAGGGGGAGTGCTGGGTCGTCTTAGGACCTAACGGTGCCGGCAAGAGCACTCTCTTCGCTCTGGCTGGATCGCTTATTCACCCCTCCAAGGGTGAAGTAGTTATCTTGGAATCTCAACTGGGAAAGACGGATGTATTCGAGCTGCGTCCCAGAATCGGAATCACTTCAACTGCAATTGTTGAGATGATTCCAGAGGATGAATCAGTAATAGATGTTGTCATGACTTCGGCATATGCAATTGTCGGTCGCTGGCAGGAGAGTTACGACTTATGGGATGAGTCCAGGGCGCTGAGTCTGCTCACAATTTTAGGTATGCGGGAATTTAAAGAACGTAATTTTGGAACGCTAAGCGAGGGAGAGAAGAAGCGCGCTCTCATCGCACGTGCACTGATGCCTAACCCTGAGTTATTACTGCTGGATGAGCCTGCGGCGGGACTTGATCTCGGTGGTCGCGAAGATTTATTGCGCCGACTAAATGCGCTAGCCCTTGACCCCGCAAGTCCAGTGACCGTTATTGTTACTCATCACGTCGAGGAGATTCCACGGGGAACAACTCACTGTCTGCTGCTGAGTGATGGACTGGTTGTAGCCCAAGGTGCTTTGGCCGATGTCCTAACGTCGCCAAATCTCTCCACGGCTTATGGAATTTCAGTTGAAGTACAAGCAGAAGGCGGGCGCTACTTCGCCCGTGCCAGCGAGGGATAGAGGGAGCGATGTTTCATTTCACATTTCTACAAGCTGCAGTCACGGGGCTTATTCAAGGCATCACTGAACTCTTTCCCATTTCGAGCTTAGGTCACTCCGTACTTGTCCCAGCCTGGCTAGGCGGATCGTGGCGGGAGTTCTCTAATACTCCTCAATATCTCCTGGTTGCTGTAGCGCTGCACCTCGCAAGTGCCGTCGCACTCTTCTTGGTTTTTGCTCCGAGATGGATTGAGATCCTCAAATCAGTTCTGACATGGAAGCGCGCTTCCTCCTCCTTTAGAATCTTCTGGTTACTCGTTCTGGGAACCATCCCCGTCGCTCTGATCGGTTTCGCATTCAACAACTTCTTCCAACGCAATTTTCAAAAGCCGCTTAGCGCCGCCATATTCTTGACTCTCAATGGATTAATTCTCTTTGGTGCTGAGCGATTGACCTCGCGCCGACATCCTCATGCAGTGCCAGCGGATGCGAATCTGGCCATCGTTGAAAGAGTTTCACCTGGACAAGCGGTGGTTATCGGTGTTGGGCAGAGCGCCGCTCTATTCGCCGGAATAAGCCGATTCGGAGTTACCGTTTCATTTGGGCTATTGCGGGGACTCTCGCGCTCTGTTGCTGCAGATTTCGCCTTCCTGCTCTCTTTCCCTGTCATCCTCGGTGCATCGATCGTCAAACTTCCTAAGTTAGGCCACGGCGCTCTCGCGGGTTCGTATGGGGCTCTCTCCTTTGGTGCAGGAGTCGCCTTCGTAGCTACGATTTTTAGTGTGAAAGTTTTAACTCGCTGGTTCAAGAGTAATTCCTTGCGCCCATTTGCTGCCTACTGTTTGGTCGTTGGGGTCATCTCAATCATTAAATTCGGTTTTATTAACTAATGTTTGTTGGTCTTGGAACGGTAATAAATATAGGCACAATCGTCCTCGGCTCCACGCTTGGAATAATTGGGGGAGCCAGATTCCCCGAGAAATTGCGGATTCTCATTACCGACGTGCTCGGCTGCGTCACTTTGATCAATGCCGCAGATAATCTGCGTAGCGTATGGGCTCCATCCTTTCTCCATGCCGTTCCTAAAGGTTGGACTACCTTGGGAACTCTGGCGGCGCTTATCCTGGGTGGAGTTGTTGGCTACTTATTGCGGATTGAGAGCAGACTGGAAAGTTTTGGTACCGCGATTAAGTCTCGCTTCGGTTCACGCGACAAAGGTTCATTCCTTGAAGGTTTTATGGCAGCGTCGCTACTTTTCGCCATTGGTCCGCTGGCCATCCTTGGAAGCATTAGCGATGGAATGCATACCGGGATCCAACAGTTGGTACTCAAGAGCACTCTCGATGGATTCGCCGCTATGGCTTTTGCAACCACTTTTGGATGGGGGGTCGCATTCTCTGCAGTTCCCGTCGCCATTTATCAATTTAGTTGGACTGCAATCGGATACTTCCTTGGAAATATTCTCTCGCAGTATCAGATTCACTCACTCACGGCGGTCGGCGGAGTGATGCTCTTTGGAATTGGTCTTCGCCTGCTTAACCTGAAATTTATTGCAATCGGCGATCTTTTACCCGCGCTGATCTTTGCGCCGCTAGTTGCACTAGCGGCGCATCAATTCATTTAATCTGTGTTTATTAGATATATTAGAAGGTACCCGCATCAATGACGAAGCGATACTTAACATCACTTGCAACTGTCCGCTCATAAGCAGCATTGATGTAGTCAGCTTTGATTACTTCGACATCACTAACAATGTTCTTCTCAGAGCAGAACTCCAACATCTCCTGAATCTCTGGCATTCCACCAATCATTGAACCGGCGAGCGAGCGTCGCAGGCGAAGGAGAGTGAAGGCGGGAACTGCGTAAGGCTTGCCGGGGAGCCCAATGACTACCAAAGTTCCGTTGAGTTTGAGCAGTCCTAAGTATTGATCAATATCGAGTTCTGCTGAAACGGTGTTGAGAATGAGATCGAAACTCTCTGCCTGTTCTGCAAAGACCTTAGGATCTTTTGTAACAACGAAGTGCGCGGCTCCCATGCGCTTAGCATCGGCCTCTTTGCTCGCCGAGTGAGAGAAGACAGTAACTTCAGCGCCCATTGCGGCGGCAAACTTGACTCCCATATGACCCAGCCCACCAAGACCGATGATTCCAACCTTTTTGCCAGGTCCAGCACCCCAGTGACGCAGCGGCGAATACAGGGTGATTCCAGCGCAGAGCAGTGGTGCGACTCCAGAAAAGTCCAAGTTTCCCGGAATTTTGACGGCGTAGTCCTGATCGATAACGAAGTTATTCGAGTATCCGCCTTGTGCGACTGTGACACCATCGCGCTCATAACCATTGTAGGTACCTGTCATGCCGTTCTCACAGTACTGCTGCTGTCCGGACAAACAGTTGGCACAGGTTCGACAAGAGTCAATAAAGACGCCCACGCCGATGCGATCTCCGACTGCGAATTTGCTCGCTGACGATCCAATGGCGGTGACAACTCCCACAATTTCGTGACCTGGGACCATCGGAAAAATGGCAGGACCCCACTCTTCGCGAGCTTGATGAATATCGGAGTGACAGATGCCGGCATAGGAGATGTCAAAGGCAACGTCATTAGGGCGCAGTTCGCGCCTAGCGAAGGTGAAGGGCTGAAGGGGTTCTTTTGCTTTTAGTACTGCATATCCACGAGATTCCATGGAGGGAAAAATACCTTACATCCCCAAATAGTGCGTGTCCGAGAAGGGAGTTGAACCCTCAAGCCCTTGCGGGCACTAACACCTCAAGCTAGCGCGTCTGCCAATTCCGCCACCCGGACAGGTGCAGTCTGGGAGTTCCCATGGATACCCGACTGAGTGAGTAAGGATACCAATAGAAATTGGATGAGAAAGCCAGCCCTACGGCACAATAGGGTCATGGACCAAAATCAACTCTTAGCCCTTGAAGAAGATTGCATCCAACTCCTGCAGGAGTTAATCCGCATCCCCAGCGTTAACTTCGGCGAGGGGAAGGGCGACGAAGAGGCGGTCGCGAGATTTGTTGCTGCGAAGTTGGCAGAAGTAGGAATCGATTCGGAACTTATTGAAACAGCTCCCAAGCGTTTTAACGTAGTCGCCCGCATCGCCGGCTCGGATACAAATCGTCCTGGGCTAGTGGTTCACGGGCATCTAGATGTCGTTCCCGCTAGCGCCGCTGATTGGCAGGTAGATCCCTTCAGCGGTGAACTGCGGGACGGCTATGTCTGGGGTCGCGGCGCGGTGGATATGAAAGATGGCGATGCAATGTTTCTTGCCATCGTTAGGTCTTGGGCGCGCACTGGGTATGTGCCTCCTCGCAACATCTTGCTCGTCTTCTTTGCAGATGAGGAGGCCGGGAGTTCATACGGTTCGCGTTGGTTGGTGAAGAATCGACCTGAGATTTTTGACGGCTATAGTGAGGCAATCTCTGAAGTTGGTGGGTTCTCTGTAACGATCACGGGAGGTCATCGTCTCTACTTTATTGAGACCGCGGAAAAGGGAATTCAGTGGTTGGAGATCACAACCAAGGGAACTGCGGGTCATGGCTCTTTTATCAACCATGACAACGCTGTTACAAAACTAAGTCGAATCATTACCAAAATTGGCTCACATGTCTGGCCGCAGCGTGAAACGGCTACCGGATCAAAATTCTTTGGCAAGATCGCTGAACTTACTGGAGATGTGTATCACCCAGATCGCGCCACGGATCTCTTGAAACATATTGGGGGAGCAGCCCGCATGATGGGCGCCACAACGCAAAATACCGCCAACCCCACGATCATTAACGCAGGATATAAAGCAAATGTAATTCCGGGCTCGGCTACCGCAGTTGTCGATGGTCGCTTCCTTCCAGGCTATGAAGATGAACTTGCTGAGACGATTAAGTCTCTAGTTGGTGATGACGCCGAGATCACGATTCAGGTTCGAGATAAGGCACTTGAAGTAGATTTCTCCGGTCCACTTGTTGAAGCGATGATTGCAGCTATTAAGTCCCAAGATCCCGAGGGAATTCCAGTTCCATATTTGATGAGCGGGGGAACGGATAACAAAGCCCTCAGCGACCTAGGAATTGTGGGTTATGGATTTATGCCGGTGCAACTTCCAGCTGACCTCGATTTCTTTGCGCTATTCCATGGCGTCGATGAAAGAATCCCCGTGGAAGGTCTTAAATTTGGCGTGCGCGCCTTGCTTCACTTCTTTGAAAACTGTTAATTAGATTCGAGAAGCAGAGATCTCATCAAGTGCTTCACGTACTTGTGTAGGGATTTCGATCTCCTCAACCGATAGGGCGCCGCGCAGTTGCGCTCCAGTGCGAGCACCAACGATTGCGCTTGCAACACCTGGTCGATCGCGTACCCAACCCAGAGCTACCTCTATGGGTGAATAACCTAACCCTTCCGCGGCAACCGCTACTGCATCCGCGATCTGCCTTGCTCCTGCTTCCAGATATGGAGCGATAAAACCAGAGAAGTGCGGGCTCGCGCCTCTCGAGTCTGATGGCGTGCCGGATCTGTATTTGCCGGTAAGCACTCCTCTTCCCAGAGGGGACCATGCAATAAATCCAACTCCAACCTCATGACAGGCAGGCAAAACTTCAGGTTCTATAGTGCGATTGAGAAGTGAATACTCTGATTGCGCTGAACTTAACGCCACCTTGCCGAAGAAAGGATTTTGAATAGTTGCAGCTCGCGCAATCTGCCAGGAGGCAAAGTTTGAGACTCCTACGTAGCGAACCCGACCGCTGGAGACAGCATAATCGAGGGCAGAGAGTGTCTCTTCGAGGGGAGTCTCTGTATCCCATTGGTGAATCTGCCAAAGGTCGACGTACTCCACTTCAAGTCGATCGAGAGATGCATCTAAGTCTTGCAGAAGTGAAGCCCGCGAATTATTTATGGTGCGTTCGCCAGATTTGAAGGAGACCCCAGCTTTAGTTGCAATAGTAATTTCATCCCTACTTACAAGGGTCCCAAGAAAACCGCCGATAACCCGTTCGGCATCTCCGTCACCGTATACCGCTGCAGTATCAATGAAATTTCCGCCGGCATCGAGATAGATTCTTAGTTGATTAGCGGCCTCAAGTTCATCCGTATCTCGTCCCCACGTCATCGTTCCAAGGCCGATCCGAGATAGTTTTAATCCAGACCTACCCAGGGTGCGCTTCTCCATGAGGTGACCATAGCAACCTCTCGGACGATTTCTCGGTAACCTATAGACATGGCAAAGGACCTCGGATGTGAAGTAGTTCTCGTCCGACATGCGCACTCAACTGCAAACCTCAAGGGAATTTTGGCAGGTCGGGACAATCGGGTTTCACTCTCACCACGCGGCAAAGAGGAGGCGCAGCAACTCGCTGAGTACTTGAGTTCCATAGAATTTGATGCAGTTTTCTCTTCGCCACTTCGGCGCTGCCTCGACACCCTTGCCCCCTATTTATCGCAATCCAAAAAGAAGGTTCAGATCCGCGAAGAGCTCATCGAAATGGAGTATGGACGTTGGTCAGGCAAGCCTTTGTCGGTGCTGGCTAAAGAGGATATGTGGAAGACCATCCAGAGCCGCCCCAGTACCGTTCGCTTTCCTGGCGGTGAGAGCTTTGGGGAGATGTCCTTGCGCGCCAATCAATCTGTTTTGGATGAGGCAAAGGGCCATCGTCGAATCTTGGTCCTTTCGCATGGAGATGTGATTAAGGCGATCGCGGCTTTTCATTTAGGGTCTCCACTAGATTCATTTCAGAGGATCTCTATTGACCCCGCATCTGTATCAATTATTAGGTTGCCCGGCTCGCATGTCATCACTTTAAATTCCACCTCTCACCTCACCCGCGCGAAGAGAACTTCGACCGGCAAGCGGGATAAGTTCCATTTAGGCGGCGGACAAGGGAAATTATGAGTAGGTTTGTGTACAACCATGATTCTGTGACACGATGCATCGTCGGAACGGTTGGGGCACCAGGTGAGCGACAGTTCTTTTTGCAGGTAGTTTCACCACTCGAGTCCACCTGCGTTGCGATCGAAAAATCACAGGCGGTCGCGCTCTCTGAGCGGTTGCGCCTCATGATCCGCGAATTGCGTCGCAACCAACTAGCTAGCCTTGACGAGTTAAATATCGCCAGTGAGCGGGATGACACTTCCTTGCAATTTCCAATTACCGAGGATTTCAAAGTTGGAGTGATAGCAATCAGCTGGGATCAGGAGGCGCAGCGCATCTTGATCGAGGCGCAAGCAATTGGTGATGAAGGCATAACTGAACTACTCGATGATGAAGAAGCCAGTTTGTTAGAGGATGCCCCAGATCTTCTATCTTTCAAGTTACGGATACACCAGGCGCGGGCTTTCTGCGACAGAACAGATGCTGTCGTCGCTGCGGGACGCCAACCCTGCCCATTTTGCGGTTTGCCTGTTGATCCAGATGGACACTTGTGTCCACGTGCAAATGGATACCGCCGTTGATCTCTGCTTCTGAACTAATCTCTCTGGGAGAGTTGACCGTTGAAGGTCGTTTTGTAGATGCATCTAATGCAACCCTCTTCGCTAAATGTCTTTACAAAGGTGAAGAAGCGGCGGTCATCTATAAACCAACAGCAGGAGAGCGGCCACTATGGGATTTTCCGGATGGCAATCTTGCCAACCGTGAGTTAGCCGCCTATCTACTCTCTGAAGCTTTGGGGCTTCATCTGGTGCCGTACACGATTGTTCGAGATGGCCCATTTGGTTTTGGGATGGTTCAAGAGTGGATAGAGATCGATGAATCGATCGATGTAGTCGAGTTAGCGAAGAGTGATCATCCCTCAATTCGAGCGATGATCCTCTTTGATGCGATCATCAACAACACTGATAGGAAATATGGTCATATTCTTCCGACGGAGGATGGTCAGATATTTGGTTGTGATCATGGGGTCACCTTCCATGAAGACCCCAAACTACGGACCGTTCTCTGGCATTTGGCAGGAGTCGAGTTCTTAGCTTCAGAGTTGGAAATTCTGCAACGCGCGCGCTCCATAGCATCCGGGGTTACCGAAGGTCTGATCACCTCGGCGGAGCATGGCGCCTTGATAACAAGGATCGACCAGTTGCTTGAAATTGGAAGTTACCCAGAGCCTAGCGACGAGTGGCCAGCCATCCCTTGGCCCCCTTTTTAGATAACCTTCTCTCCCTATGGAGATTCTAGAAAATCCTTGGCCGAACCCAGCCCTTCCGGTATTTAGCCAGCCGCTGCCAACCCTTGTTCTGAAAGGCGCTAGCGGAGTTCTACCCCTTGCCCACGGCGAGGAGCTCAGAATGTACGTATGCGGCATAACTCCTTACGACGCCACGCATCTTGGCCATGCCGCCACCTATCTGACCTTCGACTTAATTAACCGTTATATCTCTCTAAGCGGGGGAAAAGTTCATTTTGTAGAAAACATAACTGACATTGATGAGCCACTCTTAGAGCGAGCAGAACGCGACGGCACAGACTGGGAGTCACTCGGGCAACGAGAGACCGACCTCTTTGCCTCGGATATGTTGGCGCTGCGAATACTGGCACCTGAATGGTTCGTTCCCGCTACCCAAACAATGGATCTTGTCGACGAGGCAATCTCGGCAATGCAGAGAAATGGTTACGTTTACGATCTCCAAGGAGATCTATATTTTAGAACTAAAGATTTTCTAGATGAACTTCCAATTTCACTTAACGAGGCTCTCTCCATCTTTGGTGAGCGTGGGGGAGACCCAGAGAGAGCGGGTAAGGAACACCCACTCGATCCCGTCCTCTGGCTAGCCAACAAGAATGGTGAACCAGGTTGGAACTCTTCTCACGGTTTTGGCAGACCCGGTTGGCATATTGAATGCGCCGTCATCAGTCTGAGATATTTGCTGGGACCGAGTTACCTGTCAGGAGATTTGTCTCGTAGCGCTCTCATCGATATTCAAGGTGGAGGAAGTGACCTCATATTCCCTCATCATTTTATGTCTGCTATCCAAGTGAAGGCGATCACCGGTCAGCAATTTGCGCGCGGATATGTGCATACGGGAATGATCGGACTTGATGGTGAGAAGATGAGCAAGAGCAAGGGAAACCTGGTCTTTGTCTCAAAATTGCTTACTGAAGGTGTTGATCCTGTTGTTATTCGCTTTGCACTTTTGCGGGACCATTATTCGCAGGATCGAATGTGGAGCGATGCAAAGTTGACTCAAAGCCAGGTTGATGTTGCTCGTATTCGTGGCGCCTTATCTCGAAATGAGGTTGCCCCGACAACGCAGGTTGTCTCCCGGATAATCACCGCCTTGAGCGAAAACTTAAACACTCCAGTTGCCATCAATTCGCTTCTAGCGTGGGTGGAAGAGACTGAGTCTGGCGTTACCGGAGGCTCCACTGGTGAGCTTGCCCGAGCTTTAGACAGCGCCTTGGGTCTAGCCTTCTAGGCTAAACTCAGCCTCTTATGAAGCAACATTCCCCTTTGCGTGCCGCTTTAGCCTCACGCACAATTGTCGCCGACGGGGCGATGGGAACCATGCTCCAAGCGGCCAACCCGTCGCTCGAGGACTTTCAAGGGCTTGAAGGATGTAATGAGATTCTCAATATCTCGCGTCCCGACATTGTTAAAGCAGTTCATCGCGAGTATCTAGATGTCGGTGTCGATGCAATTGAAACCAATACCTTCGGAGCCAATTTCGCCAATTTAGCCGAATATGGGATTGAAGATCGGATCTATGAGTTGGCCCTTGCTGGGGCGCTTCTAGCCCGCGAGGTCGCCGATGAATCTTCCACCCCATCCAAACCCCGATTTGTGTTGGGCTCACTTGGACCCGGCACCAAACTGCCAACCTTGGGCCACACCACATATGCCTTGCTCCGTGAGGCTTATGAGACCGCATCGCGTGGCTTGATCGACGGGGGAGCTGATGCCCTGCTGGTGGAGACCACTCAAGATCTGCTTCAAGCTAAGGCAGCAGTCAACGGGGCTCGTCGCGCGATTGATGGTGCAGATCGGGACATTGTTCTGATTGCACAGGTAACTGTTGAAACGACGGGAACCATGCTTCTGGGATCTGAGATCGGAGCCGCACTCAACGCCCTAGAGCCGCTAGGTATTGATGTGATTGGTCTAAATTGCGCTACCGGTCCCGCTGAAATGAGTGAGCATCTTCGCGCTCTCTCGCAGGGTTCAAGTGCTCAGATCTCTGTCATGCCAAATGCTGGTCTTCCCATCCTCGGCAAAGATGGAGCCGAGTACCCACTCACGGGACCAGAACTTGCTAAGTATCTTGCCGATTTCCGAAAAAATTACGGAGTCAGTCTCGTCGGGGGATGTTGCGGAACGACTCCTGCACATCTCAAAGAGGTTGTTGACCTTTTAGGTTCCTCGGAAGTTATTACGCGAAATCCTCAGCTAGATCGCGGTGCCAGTTCTCTCTACCAATATGTTCCATTCCGCCAAGACTCTTCCTATCTCTCCATCGGAGAGCGCACCAATGCCAACGGTTCGCGGGCATTTCGCGATGCGCTGCTGCAAGAGGATTGGCAGTCATGTATCGAAATCGCACGTGATCAGATCCGAGACGGCGCGCACATGCTTGATCTATCCGTCGATTATGTCGGCCGTGACGGCGTAAAAGATATGCAAGAGCTAGCCTCCAGACTAGCGACTTCTTCTACCCTTCCAATTGTTCTTGATTCAACCGAACCCGCAGTCATCAAGGCCGGCCTTGAATTACTGGGTGGTCGCAGTGTTATTAACTCGGTGAATTATGAAGATGGTGACGGTCCCATCTCTCGTTTTGCACGAATCATGCCCCTCGTTAAGGAACATGGCGCCGCCGTAGTTGCCTTGACCATTGACGAGGAAGGGCAAGCTCGCAGTGCAGAGTGGAAGCTTCGAGTAGCTACAAGGTTGATCACAGACTTGACTGAAAACTGGGGTATGAACATTGGTGACATACTCATCGATTGCCTTACCTTTCCCATCGCGACAGGTCAAGAAGAGACACGTAAAGATGGTGAAGAGACCATTAACGCTATTCGAGCGCTGAAGGAGAAGTTTCCAGATGTACAAACCACTTTGGGAGTTAGCAACGTCTCCTTTGGACTTAACCCCGCCGCACGCATCATCCTCAACTCTGTCTTTCTATCCGAAGCCGTCAAAGCTGGCCTTGATTCTGCGATAGTGCACCCCTCCAAAATCACTCCCATAGCCAGAATTGAACCCGAGGTTCTATCGGTAGCTTTGGATCTGATTTATGATCGGCGGATCTTTGATGGGACTGGGGAGTGCACCTACGACCCACTTACTAGATTTCTTGAACTCTTCGATGGAGTTGAGACCAAATCCACCAAGATCACGCGGGCTGCTGAACTTGCAGCGTTGCCATTGACTGAGCGTCTAGAAAGACGAATTGTCGATGGAGAGAAGGTTGGTCTCGAGGCCGATCTCAACGAAGCGCTCGATTCTGGCCTCAAAGCTTTGGCAATTATCAATGATCACTTACTCGCAGGAATGAAGGTTGTCGGCGAGCTCTTTGGAAAGGGAGAGATGCAACTTCCCTTTGTCTTGCAGAGCGCGGAGGTCATGAAGCAAGCGGTAGCCATCCTTGAACCACACATTGAAAAGAGTGATGATGAGGGACGAGGCAAGATTTTGCTGGCAACAGTTAAAGGAGATGTCCACGACATAGGCAAGAATCTTGTTGACATAATTTTGTCCAACAACGGATACACAACTGTCAATATTGGGATCAAGCAGACCATCAATCAGATAATCGATGCAGCAACTGAGAATGATGTCGATGTCATCGGAATGAGCGGTCTTCTCGTTAAATCAACCGTCATTATGAAAGAGAATTTACAAGAGCTTGAGTCGCGCGGGTTGACTAACAAATGGCCTGTTATTTTGGGTGGCGCTGCTCTTACACGCTCGTATGTAGAAGAAGATCTCTCTAACGCATTCCCGGGAACGGTTCGCTACGCAAAAGATGCCTTTGAAGGTTTACGTCTTATGGATGCCATGATCGGAATCAAGCGCGGGGTTGAGGGAGCAGAACTTCCCGCACTTCGCGAGCGTAAGACACCGCGAACTCGCTCATCCGAGCCAGTCGAGATCGACACCGTCCGCTCTGATGTTGCCTCCGACAACAAGGTTCCACAGCCTCCATTTTGGGGATCACGTATCGTTAAAGGCATCGCGTTGAGCGATTACCTCCCGATGCTAGATGAACGCGCACTCTTCATGGGGCAATGGGGACTTAAAGGCGCTCGAGGTGAATACGAGAAGATGGTTGAGAGCGAAGGTCGTCCGCAACTTCGCGCCTTACTCAATGAGGCGCAATCACAAGGTTGGCTCAACGCCAGCGTTGTCTATGGTTACTTCCCGTGTTACAGCGAGGGTAACGACTTAGTCATCTTGCATCACGAAGGCGAGAAGAAGGGTCAGGAGCGAGTTCGCTTCACCTTCCCACGCCAACGCCGCGATCGGAGATTGTGCTTAAGTGATTTTTTCAGATCTAAAGAGAGCGGAGAGATCGACACAGTTGCATTCCATGTTGTGACGATGGGTGAGTCTGTTAGCCAGGCAACCGCAAAGCTCTTCGCAGCAAATGAGTACCGCGAATATTTAGAGCTTCATGGTCTGTCGGTACAACTTACAGAGGCGCTGGCCGAGCACTGGCATGCGCGCATTCGCGAAGAGTTATCTGTCGCCGATGAGGACTCCTCCAACATATCCGAGATCTTAGATCAGGGTTACCGCGGTTCGCGTTACTCCTTTGGGTATCCAGCCTGCCCAGATATCGAGCAACAAGTTCAGCTCTGCGAGTTATTAAAACCAGAGCGCATAGGAGTTATTTTGTCTGAGGAATTCCAACTGCATCCGGAGCAATCCACCAGCGCAATTATTGTTCATCACCCTGAAGCCAAGTATTTCAACGCGGTATAAAGTGGAACGCAGCCAACTAGAAGCCGTTCTCTTCGATATGGATGGAACTCTCATCAACTCGGAGCCTTACTGGCTTATCGCCGAGAGAGCTCTCATGGCACGCTACGGCCACACGTGGACCGACGAGGATCAGGCACACTGCATTGGGGGCCCACTTCCTAAAGTGGGGGCATACATGTCTGCACTGGCACATGGCGCTGATGACCCTGCTTTTTTTGAAGAGGAACTGGTCCGTCTGGTCGCTGAGCAATTCGCAAATGGCCTTGAATTCATGCCGGGAGCGCAAGAGTTGGTTCACGACTTAGTTGCGACCGGGGTTCCCATGGCGCTGGTCTCGGCAAGCCCTCGACTCCTCGTAGATTCAGCACTCGCCTTGCTACCAACAGGAACTTTCATAACAAGCATTTCGAGTCAAGATGTATCGATCAGTAAGCCAAATCCCGAGAGTTACTTCAAAGCCGCACGCCACCTTGAGGTCCAAATATCCAACTGCCTCGTTCTAGAAGATTCCAAGACTGGGATAGATGCAGGCTTGGCAAGTGGAGCAGTAGTAATCGGTATTCCTCACATCATCACTTACCCACCATCACCACGGCTACATCTGCGACGTGATCTCATCGATCTCTCTGCCCGTGATCTGCATAAAATTTTCCAATCCGAGAGTCAAGAGGAATTTAATGCCACCAGAATTTAATTACGGCGATCGGGTGCAACTCACTGACGCTAAAGGCAAGATTCACACCATCACCTTGAAGCCAGGAGGCGAATGGCATACTCACAAAGGCTGGTTGATTCATGATCAGATCGTTGGAGCGCCGCAAGGCTCGGTCGTTGAGACAACGGCTGGTCTTAAGTTTCTTGCCTTCAAACCTCTCTACGGGGATTACGTCCTGTCAATGCCGCGAGGCGCAACCATCGTTTACCCAAAGGATGCAGCCCTCATTGTTGGTTTTGCAGATATCGCACCGGGCCTTCGGGTCCTTGAAGCTGGTGTTGGATCAGGTGCACTCACCATCGCTCTACTTCGAGCGGTCGGTCCATCTGGACAAGTGGATTCATTTGAACGACGCGATGAGTTTGCGCAGATCGCGACTCGTAACGTGACTGAATATTTCAACGGAAAGCCGGAGAATTGGTCGCTCACCCTTGGCTCTTTGCAGGATAAATCCACGGAGGAGAAATACGATCGCATGGTCTTAGACATGCTCGCGCCTTGGGAATGTGTTCAACTTGCCGATGAAGTCTTACATCCTGGGGGAGTGCTGTTAGCTTATGTGGCTACCACTACTCAACTCTCTGCCATGGCGGAGGCGATTAAAGCAACTGGACGATTTACCGAACCAGAGAGCAGTGAATCACTTGTTCGCCAATGGCATCACGAGGGTTTGGCTGTTCGACCAGTCCATCGCATGATCGGACACACTGGATTTTTGATTCAGGCTCGCCGCTTGGCTCCAGGCGTTACAGCTCCGCTTCGCAGGCGCCGTCCTTCTAAGGGAGCCTACGGGCTCCCCGAAGATGAGTCTGCTATTTAACTCCGAGTAGATCGACCACAAAGACCAAAGTTTCATTTGGGCCAACTGGTCCGCCACCTGCTGCTCCATAAGCCAAAGCTGGTGGAATAACTAGAAGGCGACGTCCGCCAACTTTCATTCCGGGAATACCTTGCTGCCAGCCAACAATAACTCCAGAGAGTGGCGCGGTGAATGGTCCGGAGCTCCAGGAGCTCTGCAACACCTTGCCGGTCTTCCAAGACATCAGTACATAGTGTGCGGTGACAGTTGATGAGGAGACCGCTGCCTTGCCTTTGCCAACGATGATATCTCTCTTTGTTAATGCGGCCGGAGGATTGCCCGATGGCTTTCCAATAACAGGTGCAACGCCAGCATGCGCACTTACCGTTGGAAGAACTGTGGCACTCACTTTTGCCTTTCCAATGCTCTGAGTTGTGGCGTTTGCCGAATAAGAAATTGAAGTGGAAGCCAAAGCGATAAGCGCCATGGCGCAAACTCGGAAAGTTCGTGTGGTCGAGAAATTCATCTAGCTTCTCCTTGTTTTTAAGCGTGAAATCAGGTGGAGATAGTAGCAAACGCCTAGAGTTGGGGAGTGGCCGACAACAAAACCGAGAGACTTATAAATCTCACGATGGCGCTGCTTGCGACTCGGCGTTTTCTCAGCAAGGACGAGATCTTTGAAAGGGTTGCAGGGTATACCGGCAAACGGGATGCAGTTGAGCGGATGTTTGAGCGCGACAAAGATGACCTGCGAGCTCTGGGCATCGTCATTCAAGTTAAGGCTCAAGACATCCTCTTCGAAGATGAAGTGGGTTATCGAATTCTCGAAGATGACTATGAGCTCAATATCGGTGAGTTGACTCCCTCCGAACTTTCATATCTATCACTTGCAGCGAAGATCTGGCGCAATCAACTTTTTGCTCAGAGCGGAGATCTCGCGCTTCAAAAACTTGAGGCACTTGGCGGAGCTGCGCTCCGAGAAGATTTCGGACGCGGCACTCTCTCGCTTGAGAATGAGACTCCGCTATTTCCATCTTTGTGGGAAGCTATCTCGAATTTACGCATTATTTCATTCACTTATCGCAATCGAAATGTGAGTCAGCGACACCTTTCACCATATGGATTAACGCTCTGGAAGGGCTCTTGGTACCTAGTTGGACTTGATCTAGATAAAGGTGAGATTAGAGTCTTCAAAGTTTCGCGAATCACTTCGGATATAAAGTTTGAGAGCAAACCACAGTCTTTTCAGCTTCCCGCGGATTTCAGAATAGAAGACCACCTTCTTATGTTGACGCCTGAACCGACCACTCGATTTGTTGCTCGCATCCGAATAGGTACCTGCCAGAGTCTGCGATCTCAAGGAGAGGTCACGGGAGTAGATGGTGAATGGGATCGGTTAGAGATTTCACTTGGAAACAATTGGTTGGAAAAATTTCTGTGGTTTGGTTCTGATCTTGTCCTTGAAGAGCCTGTTGAAAAAGTTGAAGAATTGGTCGACATCCTACGGAGTAAGTTATGAATGAGAACGCGCTCGATCGAGTCTCACGAGCTCTCAATCTGATTCCCTTCATTCTTAATAATCAGGGGCTTTCAATTCAGCAATTAGCACATCGTTTCAATTCGACTCCTGCGCAGATCTCAAGGGATCTCTCACTACTTCATATGTGTGGTTTGCC
>CAIMNT010000011.1 GCA_903842855.1 uncultured Actinomycetes bacterium | reverse complement strand
TCATGGATTACCGCAACCAAGATGGATCAATCGCGGAGATGTGCGGCAATGGGATCCGGGTGATGGCGCGTTACTTGGTGGAACGTGGTCATCAAGGTGAAGGAATCTTTCCAATCAATACTCGGGCAGGTATGAAGTACCTGGCTGTCCCGGCGGTGGATGACATCTCAGTCAATATGGGTCACGTCGAAGAGGTGTATGACGATGTCACTGTTCGCATCGGAGATCAATCTTGGAACGCAACCCATGTAGATGTCGGAAATCCTCATGCGGTGGTCTTTGTAGACGATTTGGCTGCAATCGGTGACCTCAAGGTTGCCCCTGAGGTCGATGGCGATTATCCCGATGGAGTTAATGTTGAGTTTGTAACTTTTCTTCCTAATGGTGAACTTGCAATGCGAGTTTACGAGCGCGGTGTCGGCGAAACACAATCATGCGGAACCGGTACCTGCGCTGTAGCGCTAGCTGCGACCCTCCATAAAGGTAGCCGCCTACCTTCTCGCTGGGTGATCAATCCTCCTGGCGGACGATTAGTTGTAGATACAGATGCACATAGCAATTCAACTTTGATCGGTCCTGCAGTACTCATGAAAGATTTCGAACTGGATACATATCTGTGAGCCACGGCGAAGAACCTCTTGATATCGATATCGACCAACTCCTGCGCGAGAGCGCTCGCGCTGCGGCTGAGTACGACTCCACTGAGAGTGACGAGAACAACCAACAGGATCTACAAGATCGACAGGCGCTGCGACGCGTCTCTGGACTTTCTACTGAACTTCAGGATGTTAACGATGCCGAATACCGTCAATTGCGTCTGGAGAAAGTTGTCCTTGTTGGCGTATGGACCGAAGGCACCGCGCAGGATGCAGAGAATTCCATGAAGGAACTTGCTGCGCTAGCGGAAACTGCAGGATCTGAAGTGATGGAAGGCTTTGTGCAGCGGCGCGATAAGCCAGATGCTTCAACCTTTATCGGTTCAGGAAAAGTTGCAGAGGTAAAACAATCTGTCATTGCTACCGGCGCCGATACAGTTGTCTGCGATGGTGAATTGTCTCCCGCACAACTTCGGACTTTGGAATCAAAACTTAAAGTAAAAGTGATTGATCGAACCGCGCTGATCTTGGATATTTTTGCGCAACATGCGAAATCTCGTGAAGGAAAGGCGCAGGTCGAGCTAGCCCAGATGAGTTATATGTTGCCGCGTCTGCGTGGTTGGGGTGACTCTCTCTCGCGTCAGGCTGGTGGTATCGGTGGACGTGGTCCAGGTGAGACCAAGATCGAAACCGATCGTCGCCGTATCAATGACAAGATGGCCAAACTTCGTAAAGAGATAAAAGAGATGAAGGTCGCTCGTGATACCAAGCGACAAGAGCGAACGAAGTACAGCGTCCCATCTGTGGCGATCGCTGGCTACACCAATGCTGGAAAATCTTCTTTGATGAACCGCCTAACAAATGCCGGCGTCCTAGTTGAGAACGCGCTCTTCGCAACGTTGGACCCAACCGTTCGTCAGACCAAGAGCTCCGATGGTCGTATCTATACATTGGCCGATACCGTTGGATTTGTCCGTCACCTTCCGCATCAACTCGTTGAGGCCTTTAAATCAACTCTTGAAGAAGTGGCGGCCGCTGATCTAATCGTCCACGTAGTAGATGGATCTCACCCAGATCCGAAGGAGCAGATTCGAGCTGTCCGCGAAGTGATCAAGGATGTGGGCGGCGGAGATATCCCCGAGATCATTGCCATCAATAAGGCAGACATTGCCGCGCCTGAAGTGATCATGCAGATTCTGCGCGAAGAGTCCAACAGTTACGCATTCTCTGCCCGAACCGGATTTGGCCTAGAGACACTTCTCAAAGCGATCGAGACTTCGCTGCCACGGCCTCGCGTAGAAATAACTGCCGTAATTCCATTTAATCGCGGAGAGTTGGTCTCCGTTATTCACGAGCGCGGTGAAGTGCTCTCAGAAACGTATTCAGAGGATGGAACTAGAATTCACGCCATGGTCGATGCCCATATCGCCAAGCGAATTGAAGAGATGATTGAGCAAGGAGCCCTCAAGGCATGAGTAATGTAGTAAAGCTAAATTCTAGAAATAAGAACGCTCTTCGCGATCGAGCATTGGTTGCACTGCTACAAGGGGATGTCGTTGTCGTTGCTGCCGAGCACGGGTATTTATATGTCTGCGATGCATTTAGCCATGGAGCGGTCAACAAATTGCACGCCCTGCGCGGAGATCAACCCGGCACCGCCGCTCAGGTCTTAATCGGCAAAGTGACCGCAGTCAGCGGCCTCGCCACAGATTTTGATTCTGATTGGCAAAAGGTAGTCAATGCATTTTGGCCAGGGCTACTTACGGTCCAACTCGGTCCGCAATCTGCCCTAAGTTGGGATTTAGGGGATGGTCGTGCGCTCGGGGAATTTGCAGTCCGAATTCCACAACGAGAGTTTTTGCTCTCGCTGCTTGGCCGAAGCGGTCCACTTGCCGCAGCTAGCGCGTCGGTCGCCGGTCAGCCACCACTTCGAGACCTGACCTACCTGCCAATATCTCCCGAGGAGATTGGGCTTCAGGTGGACGAGGGAATCTTGCCCGAGGGCCCTGCCTCGACCGTTTTACGCCGAAAAGCTGGTGGAGGAATTGAAGCGGCTCGCATAGGGGCAATCTCACTTGAGGCGCTTCAGGAGGTTGTGCCCACGATTACGGCGATTTCTGCGCCCAAGCCATAAGGTTCGGGTATGTCTTCAGATACCTTTTATGGACCGGATTTCGACGCACTAACGGCACAAGATCCAGATATTGCCGCGGTGGTCCTCAGCGAACTTGAGCGCCAACGCCACAATCTGCAATTAATTGCCAGCGAGAATTTCACCTCACCAGCTGTACTCGCAGCCCTGGGCTCCACCCTCTCTAATAAATATGCAGAGGGCTATCCAGGCAAGCGCTACTACGGCGGTTGTGAAGAGGTCGACAAGGTTGAGCTCATCGGAATCGAACGCGCAAAGGCGCTCTTTGGAGCCGAACATGCCAACTTGCAACCACACTCGGGAGCAAGCGCAAATGTCGCGGTCTATCAAGCATTCACAAAACCTGGTGACACGGTCCTAGCAATGTCGTTGCCTCACGGAGGCCACCTCACTCACGGATCAAAGGTCAACTTCTCTGGAAAGTGGTTCAACATTGTCTCCTACGGCGTTCGTGCCGAAGATGAACTTATTGATTATGACGAACTGCGCGATTTAGCGCTTAAGAATTCTCCACGCATGATCTGTACTGGTGCAACTGCATATCCAAGTTTGATCGATTTTGAAAAGGTACGTCAGATCTGCGATGAGGTTGGCGCAATTATGTGGGTTGATGCTGCGCACTTCATTGGATTGGTGGCGGGAAAGGCAATTCCAAGTCCAGTTCCATACGCAGATGTAGTCTCATTTACAACACATAAAGTTTTGCGAGGACCACGTGGTGGAATGATTGTTTCGAAGGCAGAACACGCCGCAGCCATTGATAAGGCGGTATTCCCTGGAATGCAGGGTGGGCCGATCATGAGCGCGGTTGCAGGAAAGGCGGTTGCTCTCAAGGAGTGCGCAACTCCCGAATATCAAAAGTATGCTAAAGATGTAATTGCAAACTGCCAGGTACTAGCTAAGAGTTTGGAAGATCACGGAATGCGTGCCGTATCAGGTGGAACGCAGACCCATCTCGCTTTGATCGACATTCGCTCGACAGGAGTCACTGGCAAGGTTGCCGATGAGCGATGTGGAAATTCTGGAATCACTCTTAACAAGAATGCGATTCCATACGACCCAGAGTCACCTGCAGTTACAAGTGGTATCCGCGTTGGATCTGCTGCCACAACTACTCAGGGGATGGGCGCGACACAGATGCAAGAGGTCGCATCGCTGATTGCACGCGCTATTAAAGATGGAGATGACCCTGTAAAGGCCGCACAGATTCGCAGCGATGTTCATGCGTTAACCGCGCAATTCCCTGTTTATCCGCGCTAACTTACTGACAAACTATGCGCGAGTATTTACTAACGGCAGCGCTATCGGCGGTATTTTGCTTTATGTTGACACCGCTGGTTCGAAAGTTAGCGATGTCCTCAGGAGCCTTTATTGAACTGCGATCACGCGATATGCATACCGAGATCACTCCTCGTTGGGGCGGTTTGGCGATGTGGGGATCAATGTCTCTCACCTTTCTCATCGTTAGCCATCTCCACCTCGTTGGTAACGCCTTTGGTAGGGAGCTAACGGGAATCTTCTTGGCGGGTACTTTCATCATGTTGCTTGGAGCGCTCGATGATCGTTTTGATCTTGACTCTCTCACCAAGTTTGCGGGACAAGCGCTAGCTGCCGGAATACTGCTGCTACATGGAGTTCAAATTCTTTGGTTGCCCATCAATGGAATCCTCACACTTCCATCCAACATCGGAGCGGTTCTCACCGTTATCTTTGTGATGCTGGTGATCAACGCCGTTAATTTCGTCGATGGACTCGACGGTCTTGCATCAGGAATAGTTGCGGTCTGCGCGATCGCCTTCTTCGCATTCTCTTATGTTTTAGCAGTTAATAATGGCTTTAGCCGTGCCGGTGCACCCTCTTTAGTTATGGCGGTCGTGGTAGGACTCTGCATCGGCAATCACCTTGACAGGGCAGATTGATGTGAATGCACTTGCTGATCAAAATTCCCGGTCAACCTTGGTTCCGTTAATTCTGCCGTTTACAGTTTTAGCAATTCCACTTCTTGATCTTGGAATGGCGATCGTTCGTAGGTTACGAGCCGGTCGTTCACCCTTTGCCGCAGATCGCGAGCATTTACATCATCGTCTTTTGCGAATGGGTAACTCGCAGCGTGAAGTCGCAATCATTATGTATTTGTGGACAGCAATGTTCGCCTTCCCAACTGTGATTGCCGCCTTCTACCCGCTCTGGATCTCTGTTGTCGTGGGTCTAGTGATTGCACTTACCTCTCTGATTCTGATTAGACGAAGCTATGTGAAGTTGCGCCTTCAAATTAAAAATGGAGAGCTGGTATCTCATGAGTGAAGATTCAACGAGGCTAATGTGGCGGGGGGCGATCATTCCCTCAACCGCAGTTGCCGTTGTCGCGGTAATCGCATCTAGCTTGGTTCGCCACAAGCCAGGCTTTTTGGGAGCCCTGATTGGTAGCGCCACGGTCATCATCTTTTTAGGGATTCACCTACTCATATCTGCTATCACTAAGAACTTAGACCCGATCGCCGTGATGGGGATGGCGATGTTTTCCTACTTTGCCAAGGTTCTGGTTATGGGAGCTCTGCTCCTGATCGTCTCTCGGGCTACCGCGCCAGCCACCGTGGATCGCACCACCTTCGCCATAGCCGCCCTATCGATAACCGCCGCCTGGCT
>CAIMNT010000010.1 GCA_903842855.1 uncultured Actinomycetes bacterium | reverse complement strand
GGGGGAGTGGCAGTTACTTTGGGATTCATTTCCTAGTGCCACCGATTTGAGAAAAAATCACGCTTAGGTGAGGTTAAGTGTTGATTAAGAGATATCGGCCTTCGGGTAAACGACTTCATCGATAATGAGTAATACTGCGGCAGCGATAGGCACCGCCAATATTCCACCGACAATTCCCAGCAAGCTAACTCCAATGAGCGCAGCGATGATTGTGACAACGCCGGGGATTGAGAGTGATCGACGCATAATGCGCGGCATGATCAAGTAATTTTCAATCTGGATGTACGCGAGGTACACCAGCAGCGTGATGATCGCATCAGTCGGACTCTTGCTCAATGCGATCAGGGTGACCGCCGTGATTCCCAAGATGTGCCCAATAAGTGGGATCGCTCCGCATACAAAGACCAGTACTGCAATTGCCGATGGATAGGGAAGGCTTAGCGAGAGAGCCAGAATCAATCCGAAGATGGATGCTATAAATGCAACAGTTGCTTGCCCGCTCACAAATCCACCGATACGAATGATGATGGCATCTGTAATTTTTGAGACCCGATCGCGACGAGATGCAGGTACAAATCGATAGGCAACACCAGTGACACTTGGTAGCGAGGCTAAGAAGTAGAGAGTCAAAATGAGAACGGTCAGGGTTGCTACCGCACCAGAGACCACGGCTTTGCCTACGCCGATAACTCCACCGAATGCCGAGATCACGTATTGACCATTGTGAAGTGATGCGTTGAATTTAGCTTGCAAGGAATCAATAATTCCGTAGTGCTTGTTGAGATTGCCAATATACGTATTGGATTTAAGTTCCTGCAGAATCTTAGGTGCGTTCTTGAAAAGATTATTTACCTGAGTAACGGCCGGGGGGATGACAACTGCGGCAAAGATGCCAACAAAGATCAGCACAATGAAGACCACGGCTAGGACCGCTTGTGGTCGCTTCAGCCCCCGCCTGCGGAAGAATTCAACCGAGGGGTTAAGCCCCGCCGCGAGAAAGAGGGAGATGATGATCAGAACGAAGACTTGGCTGGCGCTGGCTAGCGCTTTGAGCATGGTGATGGCGATGACTGCACCTGCGGCGGCTAGGAATCCAAAGTAGAAGGGATGGCCCCGGTCTACAGGGACCCCTCGAACACCCATTGAGGCGGGAGTCACATCAACAACCTCTTCGCTGGCTTTATTACCGAACGAGAACCTGGGTTTCTTGAGCGCCATAGTTTGATAATACGAGAAGATAGGGCAGTGAGCGAGCTTCGGATAACGGGTCTGAGTGAGGACATGCTCGCCCTCTCATCCCTTCCCTGGCGAAAAGCTCTGGAGGATTGGCCTGAGGACCCCGGTCTCACCAGTATGCGAGGAATCTCGCGCCATATCGTGCGCCTGATTCGCACCGGACCTGGGGACCGTGATGTCTTTGCCGTCAAGGAGACCGTAGAAGAGTTCGCGGCGCGCGAATACGCGATTCTGCGTGAACTCAATACTCGAAACGCCCCATGCGTAGAGCCGGTCGCCATCGTCGAAAATCGGCTTGATAACATGGCTAACCCGCTCCCAGTCGCGCTGGTGACCCGCTACCTACCCTTTTCGCTGCCTTATCGCGTCATCATGAGTACTGAGGTAACCCCGCACGAAATAAATAATATGGCCAATGCGCTGGCGCTGCTTTTAGTGCGCCTCCACCTCCTCGGTTTTTGGTGGGGCGATTGCTCGCTCTCCAACACTCTCTTTAGGCAAGATGCCGACAAATACGCCGCTTACCTTGTTGATGCTGAAACTGGTGAGTTCCAACCTGGCTTAAGTAATGGGCAGCGCGAACATGATCTTGATATCGCGCAGTTCAACGTCGCCGCCGAGCTGGAGGATCTAGCCAGTGCTGGTCTCTTGCATCCCGGCATGGACCCTATTCGCGCTGCAGATCGAGTCATCTCTCGCTATCGCAGGCTCTGGGCGATGCTTAAGGAGCCACAGGTTTTGGATCCCAGCGATCGCCATGCCGTTGAAAAAGCGATGCGCGCGGTACAAGACTTGGGCTTTGCAGTTGAGGAGGTCGAAGTCACCCTCGATGGCGATAAAGGCGCTCTCAAGTTCTCTCCAAAACTTGTAGCATCCGGATATCACCAACACCGCCTCTTTGAATTGATGGGCATCCATGCCGAGGAGCTGCAAGCAAAGCGCCTGCTGGCCTCATTCGATCGTTTCCGTGGTCGTGAGAAGAAGCCGTTGCCACCGATCGAAGATAGCGCTCGCCGTTGGTTATCGGAGACCTATCACCGGGTTATCGATATGGTGCCTGAAGACCTTAAGGGCCGAGTTGAACCAGCACAGATGTTCCATGAAATTTTGGAGCATCGTTGGTACCTTGGAGAAAAAGCTGGCAAGGATCTGGGAATTACCTATGCCACTGAGGATTACATTCGTTCGATATTGCCATTTAGAAATGTACCTAAACAAGAGGAAGCGGTAGTGGTTGATGAGTTCTCTTCCTAAGAATTTTGGCTCGGCTATAGATTTGAGTGCGCTGCGAAATCCTCCAGTCGCGACCGAAGCATCTGGAGTAGCGATTACCCAAGCAAACTTGATGCAGGATGTGCTTCCTGCTTCCCATGCGCAAGTTGTAATTCTGATCTGTTGGTCACCCAGGTCTCCACAGTCACAGGCAGTGATGACTGCGCTTGGACAACTTCATGCGCAAGATTCTGCCAAGCCCGAAGGCGCTGGATGGTTACTGGGAAATGTGAATGTAGATGCAGAGCCTGAGGTTGCACAAGCCTTGCAAGTCCAGACGCTCCCTCTTGCCCTGGCGATCATTCAAGAGCAAGTTGTCCCACTCTTTGAAACGGTACCCACTGCGCCACAATTGCGATTGGTGATCGATAAGGTCCTAGCTCTCGCCGCCGAGCGCGGTGTTGGAACAGTTGCACCTGATGGAACTTCGGCAGTTGAAGAGCAACTTGAACCTGAGGAAGTTCGGGCTCTTGAAGCGCTTGACCGGGGTGACTACGTCGCTGCGAGTGCTGCCTACCGTGACTGGCTCAATAGGGCTCCCGGTAATGCGCTCGCGCAACTTGGCTTGGCACAAGTGGAACTTTTACTGCGAATCTCAGGATTTGATATTTCCACTGTGATTGCAGCGGCCAATCAACAACCAACTGATCTGACATTGGCGAAGCAGGCAGCCGATTGCGAAGTTGCAGAGGGAAAGTTTGAAGAGGCATTCGCACGATTAATTTCAGCAATTAAAATTTCAAGCGGAGATGATCGTAAAGAAATCCGCGAGCATCTTGTAGGGTTGTTCTCACTGGTAGACCCAGCGGACCCAATTCTTATCAAGGCTAGACAACAGTTAGCGAGCGCACTCTATTGACTTTGATTGTCACTTCCAGGGAGCGACGAAATCAATTCCTGCTTTTTTTCTATTTCGGTATGACAACGTTGGCACTTGCAACTCGTGCGCCTAATTTAAAGGCGAACCTGCATGTTGATAATGGAACCTACGGCACTTTGATCAGTTTTGGTGCGGTTGGTGGAGTTCTTTCAATGATGGTCGCGGGTCAGATTGTGGATCGAATTGGGGTTGGACCTATTCTGATCACTATGAGCGCGTTGATGTATGGCTCAATTATTTCTATGCCGCACATTCATACGCCAAGGATTTATTTAATAGTTAACATCGCCTTTGCATTTGGACTCAACGCTTACAACATCGCACTGCACCATCAGTCGCTTCGCCGTCAGGAGCTAAGCGGTGAACGCACAATTCCTAAGATGCACGGGGCTTGGAGTTTGGGCACTCTCATCTCTACCGTTTTATCAATTATCGTTACCTCACACGTTTCCCTAGCTTGGCATATAGATGTTTTAGTCGGGGCTATGTGGGTGGGAACGCTCTGGTCGGTTTTCCAGATGAGACCTTTCCTTATCTCGGGGTCTGAAAAGCGGGATGAATCCGAACCTGCGATTGGCATTAAGAGCGCCTTTGCGATGCTCACGACTGATCGATACATGGCTATCGCATATTTATGCGCAGTAATGGTCGAATTTTCAACGAACAACTGGGTGACCCTGTCGTCGCATCAAGAGATCAAGGCCAGTACAACGCTCAGTATCGTCCCTTACTTAATGTTTATGGTCGGTATGACAGGTGGCAGACTGAATGCTCATAGGCTTTTAGCGCTGAAGCCAGAGGCCTATTGGATTCGAGTCTCTTCTCGAATTGGTGGGTCCAGCTTTATTCTCTTCCTGCTCTTGGCCAAGTTCAGCGCTCCGCATAGCTTTGCAGCCGCCTTCACCTTTGAAATTCTGGGATTCTTTATTGGCGGACTTTGCGGATCATTCTTTGCAGGATTCATTACTCAAATAGCTAGCCAGCGATCAAATCTGCCTGCTGGCGTAGTGGTCGCCCAACTTGGGTTGGCAATTTCAGCGCTCTCGTTTGTGGTTCAGTTAGTTATTTCGTGGGTCGCACAGAGCACCACAATTACTTATGCCTTGATGATTCCAGGAGCGCTGATGATCGCACTCTCGTATTTCAAGAAACTTGGACCTCGGGAAGTCAAGGTCCAAGCAACTCATTAAAGATCAACCAGAACCTTCAGTGTTACCGGCGTCAGCAGCAGTGACATCCTCGATCTGATACTTATCGATCGCCTCTTGCACAACCTTCGCCTTGATATCGCCGTTCTTTGCGAGTTGTGCCAGGGTTGCAACGACGATTGACTCTGCATCAACCTTAAAGTGGCGACGAAGCGCTCCGCGGGTATCTGACATTCCAAATCCATCAGTGCCAAGGGAGTAGAACTCTTGTGGCACCCATGGTGCGATCTGATCTTGAACTGCACGCATGAAATCACTTACTGCAATAACCGGACCATCAAAGGCCTTGAGTTTGCGGGTGACATAAGCGGTGCGCTGATCATGAGGATTGAGCAAGTTGTGACGGTCGGTTTCTAGGCCATCGCGACGCAGTTCGTTCCATGAGGTAACGGACCAGACATCTGCGCTAATTCCAAAGTCATCTTGGAGAAGTTGCTGTGCCTTGAGAGCCCAGTTGAGAGAGACTCCAGAAGCCAAGAGGTTAACCTCACTCTTTCCCTTCTTGGTAGCGGGCGAGTATAGGTACATACCCTTTAATAGACCTTCCACATCCAAGTTTTCTGGCTCTGCAGGTTGCATATATGGCTCGTTGTAAACAGTGAGGTAGTAATAAACATTCTCGCTGTTTTCGCCATACATCCGGCGTAGCCCATCTTTAACGATATGACCTACCTCGTAACCGAATGCTGGGTCATAAGCGACGACAGCAGGGTTGGTTGAGGCAAGCAGTAGTGAATGCCCATCTTCATGCTGCAGGCCTTCACCGTTAAGTGTGGTGCGCCCTGCAGTAGCTCCCACAACAAAGCCGCGACACATCTGATCTGCGGCGGCCCAAAATGCATCTCCAGTACGCTGGAATCCAAACATGGAATAGAAGATGTAGATCGGAATCATTGGCTCGTCATGAGTTGAATATGAGGAACCGACCGCGGTGAATGAAGCGGTAGATCCAGCCTCATTAATTCCCTCGTGCAAGATCACGCCAGATGTTGATTCCTTGTATGACAACATCAACTCGCGGTCGACCGAGGCATATGTCTGACCGAGAGGGGAGTAGATCTTGAGTGTTGGGAAGAGGCTATCCATACCGAATGTGCGAGCCTCATCAGGGATGATCGGAACAAAGCGCTTACCGATCTCTGGATCTTTGACTAGATCCTTGAGCAGGCGAACAAATGCCATGGTCGTGGCAACCTCTTGCTGTCCAGATCCGCGCTTCACAGATTCGTACGTTGAATCTGCAGGTTGAGGGAGGGGACGAGAAATCTTGCGGCGGGTTGGCACCGATCCGCCAAGTTCGCGGCGACGCTCCATCATGTACTTGTACTCAGGTGAGTCAACGCCAGGATGGTAATAGGCAGGAACTTTGGCATCGATTGCAGAATCAGGAAGCGGAATATGTAAGGTATCGCGGAACTGAATCAGATCCTCGTGAGTCATCTTCTTCATCTGGTGCGTGGAGTTACGCGCCTCGAAATGTGAACCCAGCGTCCAACCCTTGATGGTCTTAGCCAAAATTACAGTTGGCTTGCCATTCTTCTCAGTTGCAGCTTTGTAAGCTGAAAATAGTTTGCGGTAATCATGGCCGCCGCGCTTGAGTCCCCAAATCTTTTCATCAGACCAGTTGGCGACAAGAGCTGCAGTGCGAGGATCGCGACCGAAGAAGTGTTCGCGGACATATGCGCCGCTCTCGGCCTTAAATGTTTGATAGTCACCATCGGTGGTCCGGTTCATCAAATCAACGAGGGCGCCTTCGCGGTCATTAGCTAGGAGTTCATCCCACTCGCGACCCCAGACAACCTTGATGACATTCCACCCTGCGCCACGGAAGATTGATTCAAGTTCTTGAATGATCTTGCCATTACCGCGAACCGGTCCATCTAGGCGCTGCAAGTTACAGTTGATAACAAAATTAAGGTTGTCGAGACCTTCGCGAGCGGCGAGGCTGATGGCACCGAGTGTTTCTGGCTCATCGCACTCACCATCTCCAAGGAAGGCCCAGACATTTTGATCTGACGTGTCCTTGATACCGCGGCCATGGAGGTAGCGGTTGTAGCGAGCTTGATAAATAGCATTGTTTGGTCCAAGCCCCATCGAAACAGTTGGGAACTGCCAGAACTCCGGCATCAAAGGTGGGTGAGGATATGAAGAAAGTCCGCCACCTGAATGTGATAACTCTTGGCGGAAACCATCCATCTGGTGTTCCGTTAAGCGACCTTCAACAAAAGCTCGGGCATACATACCTGGGCTGGCGTGGCCTTGGAAGAAAATTTGATCTCCACCGCCG
>CAIMNT010000009.1 GCA_903842855.1 uncultured Actinomycetes bacterium | reverse complement strand
AGTTTTTAGGAAGTGGAGGTGTGTACGTGGCTACATTTGTTGATCGCGTAACACTGCATGCTTCTGCTGGAAGCGGTGGTGACGGTTGCGTCTCTATTCACCGTGAAAAGTTTGTTCCGCTCGGAGGACCTGATGGCGGTAACGGTGGTCGCGGCGGGGACATCATTCTTGTGGTTGATGACAATGTCACCACGCTTCTAGATTTCCATCATTCTCCTCACCGTAAAGCCGGCAATGGTCGCCCAGGTTATGGTGATTATTGCAACGGCGGTGAAGGCGGAGATTTAGTGATGTCGGTTCCAAATGGCACCGTTGTTAAAGATGTAAATGGCACTACCCTCGCAGATCTGGTTGGCGCGGGCACACGTTTTGTTGCTGCTCAAGGCGGTAAAGGTGGACTTGGAAACGCAGGACTTGCTTCGCGTAAACGTCGCGCACCAGGCTTTGCACTCAAAGGTGAAGAAGGCGAATCACGCACTCTCATCCTGGAACTTAAGAGCGTTGCAGATATTGGACTCATTGGTTTTCCAAGTGCTGGAAAGTCATCTCTCATTGCCTCAATTTCAGCGGCGCGTCCAAAGATCGCTGACTATCCATTTACAACTCTGGTTCCAAACCTCGGCGTTGTTCAAGCGGGAGATACTCGATTCACCGTTGCTGATGTTCCAGGTCTGATCCCGGGGGCCTCTGAAGGAAAAGGTTTGGGCTTAGAATTTTTACGCCATGTTGAACGTTGTGCCGCGCTGGTACACGTTCTGGACTGTGGAACCTTAGAGACCGATCGCGATCCAGTTCGAGACTTCGACATCATTGAGGAAGAGCTCTCTCATTATGGGGGACTATCAGAACGTCCTCGCATCATTGCTCTTAATAAAATCGATCTGCCAGATGGCAAGGCGATGGCCGATATGGTGCAACCAATATTTGAAGCGCGTGGTTACGAGGTTTACCAGGTGTCAGCCGCAGCGCATTTGGGCTTGACCGAACTTAACTATGCGATGGCCCGGATTATTCAAGAGGAACGTCGAAATAAGGCTAAGGAAGTTAAAACTCGCATCGTATTGCGCCCACTAGCCGTTAACGACAACGGATTTAAAGTTGTGAAAAATGAGGATGGCTCATTCACCGTCACTGGCGACAAGCCAGAGCGATTCGTACGTCAGACTGATTTTGGAAATGCAGAAGCAGTTGGATATCTAGCCGATCGCTTAGCTGCGCTCGGAGTTGAAAAAGAACTATTTAAAAAGGGTGCCAGACCAAAGTCGGAGGTCCGCATCGGTACTGGCGACTCCGCGGTGATCTTTGACTGGGAGCCATCGATCGAGGCAGGTGCAGAACTTTTGGCGAGCCCTCGAGGTACCGATCTTCGTCTGGAATCCCCATGGGCCGGTCGATACATTGAAGATGATGTCGATGAACTTTCTGAAGATGAGATCGCCATGCAGTGGGAGAATAAAGTCGTTGATCCTAAGAATCCAAGGACCACGGACTGAACTATGTCGAGGCTAGTTGTCACCAACGCAAAACGAGTTGTGATCAAAGTTGGCTCCTCTACCTTAACTGGCAGGGCAGGACATGAACTCGATGAGAGCGCTGTTGAAGCCCTTGCAAATATTGTGGACGGGTTGCGCCAACGCGGGGCGGAAGTTGTTCTTGTTTCATCCGGGGCAATTGCCGCCGGTTTAGCACCACTTGGACTCAAAGTTCGCCCCAAGGATCTTGCAACGCAACAAGCGGCCGCTTCTGTCGGGCAAGGCCGCCTCATTGCCAGTTATAACAAGGCCTTTGAACAACGGAAGATAATTGCTTCACAAGTGCTCCTCACTATCGATGATGTAGTTCGACGTTCTCATTACCAAAATGCGCAGAGAACTCTCTTCCGTTTAATTCAAATGGGAGTGGTTCCTATCATCAACGAGAACGATTCGGTCGGTGTCTCTGAAATTCGCTTCGGTGATAATGATCGTCTGGCAGCGTTGGTCTCACATTTGATAGGTGCAGATCTTCTTGTGCTGGTAACAGATGTCGATGGTTTATATGACGCACCTCCCTCGCACGCTGGAGCAAAGCGCATCTCACTGGTTCCAGATGTAAGCCGCCTCGGTGATATTGAAATCGGTGGAGTTGGTTCATCGGGAGTTGGAAGCGGTGGAATGGTTACAAAGATTGAGGCGGCGCGAATTGCAACGGGCGCTGGCGTGAATATGTTGCTCACGACTTTGCTTGACCTACCCCAAGCACTTGATGGATCGGATCTGGGAACAATCTTTAACGCGCGCACCGATCGCAAACCTTCCCGGCTTTTATGGTTGGCACATGCTGCAACCCCGCATGGCCGGTTAATCTTGGATAAAGGTGCGACCACAGCGATCAAGGAGCGAGGCACTTCTTTATTGGCGGCAGGTGTCAGCGCAGTCGAGGGTGATTTCATCGCAGGGGATACCGTTGAATTATTGGCTCCAACGCGGGAAGTCATCGCGCGCGGTCTAGTTGCCTTCGACTCTACCGAGATTCCAGCCATGCTCGGCAAATCCACTAAGCAGTTAGCCCAAGAGTTGGGTCCAGAGTACGAACGCGAGCTGGTTCATCGCGACGATCTCGTCTTACTCTGAATCAGATAAGGTTGCCTCATGGCCGCTATCTCACGCGATGACGTTGCACATCTTGCCAAATTAGCCCGCATTGATATGAGCGAGGCTGAACTCGATCACTTGGCGAAGGAGATGGATGTCATACTTGGCGCTGTCGCTCGCGTTCAAGAGGTCGCAGCTAGTGATGTGCCTCCAACATCTCATCCAATTCCCGTTAACAATGTGGTGCGCGCGGATGTAGTTCATCCCAGCCTTACTCCGGAAGAAGCTCTCTCGGGAGCTCCAGCTCAGGCCGAAGAGCGCTTTAAAGTCCCTCAGATTTTGGGTGAAGAATGACATCTATTAGATCGACAGCCGCAGAAATGGCAGCGGCACTGGCAGATGGCTCCACAACCTCAGTTGAACTCACCGAAGCTCACCTCTCTCAAATCGAAAAAGTGGATGCTGCGGTGCATGCCTTTCTTTATCTGGATAAAGAGGGCGCTCTTGCTCAAGCAAGCGCTGTAGATGCCAAACGTCAAAGTGGTGAACCACTGGCTCCTTTAGCGGGAGTCCCACTCGCCCTCAAAGATGTATTAGTTCAAAAGGGGATTCCTACAACGTGTGGTTCCAAGATGCTAGAAGGTTGGCGTCCCCCCTATGACTCGACCGTTGTCACCAAGCTGAAGGCAGCCGGTGTTGTGATCCTGGGCAAGACCAATATGGATGAGTTTGCAATGGGTTCATCCACTGAAAATTCTGCGTACGGACCTACCCACAATCCATGGGATCTCACCCGTATTCCAGGTGGTTCAGGTGGAGGCTCTGCCGCTTCACTTGCCGCATTTGAGGCGCCACTCGCAATTGGCACCGATACCGGTGGCTCTATTCGCCAACCGGCAGCTGTAACTGGAACCGTCGGAGTTAAGCCAACCTATGGCGGAGTTTCTCGCTACGGTTTGATCGCATTCTCTTCAAGCCTTGACCAAGCAGGTCCATGTGCCCGCACGGTTTTGGATGCCGCACTTCTGCATGAGGTAATTGCCGGACACGATGAAAAGGATTCAACCTCCATTAACGCACCAGTTCCTCAGGTTGTTAAGGCAGCCAAGAAACTTGATGTCAAAGGTATGAAGATTGGCGTTGTTAAAGAGTTGCAAGGTGAAGGTTTTCAGTCAGGAGTGCTCTCTCGCTTCCACGAGGCGCTAGACCTTCTCGTTGCTGCGGGGGCAGAGCTCGTTGAAGTTTCTTGCCCTACCTTTGATTATGCGCTCGCTGCGTATTACCTCATTGCTCCAAGTGAGTGTTCATCGAATTTAGCTCGCTTTGATTCAATGCGTTATGGAATTCGAGTTGGCGATGATGGGCAGCGCAGCGCCGAAGAAGTTATGAAGTTAACGCGTCACGAGGGATTTGGCCCTGAGGTTAAGCGCCGCATCATCTTGGGAACATACGCGCTCTCCTCCGGTTACTACGATGCATATTATGGATCAGCCCAGAAGGTGCGCACATTGTTGATGCGCGACTTCAACGCTGCCTTCGCGAAAGCTGATGTTCTCGTCTCACCAACTGCTCCAACAACTGCATTCAAAATCGGCGAGCAGGTTGATGATCCGCTAGCGATGTATCTCAACGATATCGCCACGATCCCAGTCAACATGGCGGGTATTGGTGGCATGTCACTTCCCTGCGGCTTAGCACCTGAAGATGGACTTCCGGTCGGATTTCAAATCATGTCTGCCGCAATGAAAGATGATCTGATGTATCAAGTTGGCGGAGCGCTGGAAGCCGCATTGGTTTCTAAGTGGGGCGGACCAATCCTCGACAAGGCACCAGTATTGGCGGCTAACTAATGGCCCTTAACTACAACGAGGCGGTTGCTAAGTACGAGCCAACCCTTGGCCTTGAAGTCCACGTCGAGCTCAATACCAAGTCAAAGATGTTCTGCTCATGTTCCACTGAGTTTGGGGGAGCACCCAATACCCAGACCTGTCCGGTCTGCCTTGGCCTGCCCGGCGCTCTTCCTGTTGTAAACGGTAAGGCTATTGAGAGCACCATTCTTATTGGTCTGGCTCTTAACTGCTCCATCGCTCCCTTCTCACGTTTTGCACGCAAGAACTACTTCTATCCAGATATGCCGAAAAATTTCCAGACCTCACAATACGACGAGCCAATCTGCATCAATGGATATCTCGATGTAGAGATCGAAACAGATGAAGGTCCTCAGCAATTTCGCGTAGAGATCGAACGCGTCCATATGGAAGAGGACACTGGTAAGTCACTACACGTTGGTGGCGCCACCGGACGAATTCACGGTGCCGATTACTCGCTGCTTGATTACAACCGCGCCGGAATTCCATTGGTAGAGATCGTGACAAAGATAGTTGGTGGTACCGGCAAATATGCTCCGCAGGTAGCGCGTGCATACGTCACCGAACTTCGCGACATTCTTCGCTCACTTGGTGTCTCTGATGTGAAGATGGAGCAGGGTTCCATGCGTTGTGACGTTAACTTGTCCCTCGCGCCTATCGGTTCAGGTCAGCTCGGCACCCGAAGCGAGACTAAGAACGTAAACTCACTTCGTTCTGTTGAACGTGCAGTAATCGGAGAGGTTGTTCGCCAATCAAATCGCCTCGAAGCGGGCGAGCGTATTGTGCAAGAGACTCGCCACTTTTTGGAAGAGAGCGGCCAGACTCGTCCAGGTCGATCTAAGGAACAGGCCGAGGATTATCGCTACTTCCCAGAACCAGATCTCGTACCTGTTGTTCCAGATAGCGCATGGATTGAAGAGTTGCGTGCGACTCTTCCTGAGCGTCCTTCGGCTAGACGAGCACGTCTAAAAGGAGAGTGGGCCGTTCCTGATAAAGAGATGACATCTCTGGTCAATGCTGGACTTCTTGATGTTGTTGAAGAGACGATCTCACTAGGCGCAGAACCAACTCGTGCTCGCACCTGGTGGCTTGGAGAAGTTTCTCGCTTAGCAAATGAGCGCGAAGTTGATCCCACGACATTGATTACAGCGGGCCAGGTTGCTGAGGTTATTGCGCTCATTCAGAGTGGAGAGTTAACAGATAAATTGGCTCGCCAGGTTGTTGAGGGAGTCATCGCTGGTGAAGGTTCACCGAGTGAGGTAATCGCTAAGCGCGGACTTAAAGTTGTATCCGATGATGGCGCTCTGATGTCGGCGATCGAGGCTGCGATTGCATCGCAACCAGATACAGCAGAGCGTGTTCGAGGTGGAAATATTCCTGCCGCTGGTGCGCTGATTGGTGCTGTTATGAAAGCCACTGGTGGACAAGCCGACGCCGCAAAGGTCCGCGAATTATTGTTAAAGCACTTGGGACAGGAAGGTTGAAGAGATGACCGAACCAAAGAACCCTATGAAGCCTCGTTCGGGTCTGGTCACTGATGGCTTAGAACGTGCGCCTGCGCGCGGCATGTTACGTGCCGTCGGCATGACCGATGATGACTGGGTAAAGCCGCAGATCGGCATCGCATCTTCTTGGAACGAGATCACTCCGTGCAACCTCTCACTCGATCGCCTTGCAAAGGCATCTCGTAAGGGAGTTATCGAGGCCGGTGGGTTCCCAATGCAATTTGGAACGATCTCGGTATCCGATGGGATTTCTATGGGCCATGAGGGAATGCACTTCTCCTTGGTCTCTCGTGAGGTTATTGCTGACTCGGTCGAAACCGTTATGCAGGCAGAGCGTTTAGATGGAATGGTGACCTTTGCGGGTTGCGATAAATCGCTGCCCGGCATGATGATGGCAGCGGCTCGTATCGATGTTGCCAGCGTCTTTGTATATGCCGGTTCCACTTTGGCAGGTCAGGTCGATGGAAAAGATGTCACGATCATCGATGCCTTTGAAGCTGTCGGAGCGTGTGCTCGCGGACTTATCAGCCAAGAAAAAGTAGATGAGATCGAACGTGCGATCTGCCCAGGAGAAGGTGCTTGCGGCGGAATGTATACCGCTAACACCATGGCTGCCGTGGGAGAAGCACTTGGACTCTCACTTCCAGGATCTGCCTCACCACCATCAGTCGATCGGCGCCGCGATGATTACGCAGTTAAAGCCGGGGCTGCTGTTGTCGAGTTAATCCGCCAAGGAATTACCACGCGTGACATCTTGACCAAGAAGGCTTTTGAAAATGCAATCACAGTTGTGATGGCGCTCGGCGGTTCGACTAATGCAGTACTTCACCTTCTCGCAATTGCGAACGAAGCCGAAGTTGAATTGAGCCTCGCCGATTTCCAGCGCATCAGCGAACGCACTCCGCTCCTTGGTGATTTAAAGCCATTTGGAAAATTTGTCATGACCGATATCGATCGCGTCGGTGGTATTCCGGTTGTGCTACGTGCCCTACTCGATGCGGGCTTCTTGCACGGTGATTGCCTCACGGTTACAGGCAAGACGATGGCCGAGAATCTTGCAGATCTCACCCCACTAGATCCAGATGGTGAAGTTCTGCACTCAATTCAAAATCCTTTATCTGCTGGTGGCGGAATCACAATCTTGCATGGCTCCTTAGCGACCGATGGTGCAGTCTGTAAGACCGCGGGCGTCGGAGTGGATTTCTTTGAAGGACCAGCACGCGTCTTTGAACGCGAGCAAGCTGCGATGATCGCTTTGGAAAACGGCACCATCAAAGCGGGCGACGTCGTTGTTATCCGCTATGAAGGACCAAAGGGTGGTCCGGGTATGCGCGAGATGTTGATGATCACCGGTGCTATTAAGGGTGCAGGACTTGGTAAGTCCACGCTCTTGTTAACAGATGGACGCTTCTCAGGTGGCAGTACCGGCCTATGTGTTGGCCACGTTGCTCCGGAAGCGGTCGACGGCGGTCCAATTGCATTTATCAAAGATGGCGACCTAATCCGTATCGATATTGCCAAGCGCACTTTAGATCTCCTCGTAGATGAGGCAGAGCTCGCTGAACGCCGCAAACACTTCTCCCCAGTCCCTCATAAATACCGTCGAGGGGTTCTGGCTAAATATTCCAAGGTTGTTGGATCTGCCTCACAAGGCGCGGTCTGCGGCTAAATAAAGTGAGATGGGGCTCTCAAATAATGAGATCCTTATCTCAGGGGTTGACGAGGCTTACTCGACCAGCGACAATTAGCCCATGACATCATCAGTGGTGATTCGAGAGCGCGCGATCTAGTCTGACTAGATGGTGCGCTACCCCTCAGTGAAAACTGAGGGGTTTCGTATTTCACGGATGAAATGTCTTGAGAAGATAGCCCAGTAAATCAGCCGAAAGGAGATGAACATGTCAGCACAAGTCACAGGAGCGCAGTCGCTCGTGAAATCTCTGGAGGCTGCTGGTGTGGATGTCATGTTCGGTATCCCTGGAGGAGCAATCCTTCCTGCATACGACCCAATCTTCGATAGTTCAATCCGCCACATCTTGGTTCGTCACGAACAAGGAGCTGGCCACGCCGCCACCGGTTACGCACAAGCAACGGGTCGCGTCGGCGTCTGCATCGCTACCTCTGGTCCTGGCGCCACCAACTTGGTTACTCCATTGGCAGATGCGCAGATGGACTCGGTTCCTATCGTCGCAATCACCGGTCAGGTTGCTTCTGCAGCTATCGGAACCGACGCCTTTCAAGAGGCCGATATCCGCGGCATCACAATGCCCGTCACTAAGCACAACTTCCTGATCACAGATCCACAAGATATTCCACGCGCCATCGCTGAGGCATTCCATATTGCTGGCACTGGGCGCACAGGAGCGGTTCTGGTTGATATCGCCAAAGATGCGCTCACAAAGATGACCGACTTTAACTGGCCAGAGAGTCTGTCTCTGCCGGGATACAACCCAATAATGGATCCAACCCCCGAGTCGATCCGAGATGCTGCGGCGCTGATTGCACAATCCTCAAGTCCAGTTCTGTATGTCGGTGGTGGAATTATCAAGTCCAACGCCTCAGCCGAACTTATGAAGCTCGCCGAGTTAACTGGCGCTCCAGTCGTAACGACATTAATGGCACTTGGCTCTTTCCCCGATAGCCATCCGCAACACCTAGGTATGCCTGGCATGCATGGAACCGT
>CAIMNT010000008.1 GCA_903842855.1 uncultured Actinomycetes bacterium | reverse complement strand
TAGGTGGGCGCAGGTTAAAACTGCGCTCACTTTCTTGTTTATAACTGTTTAGTTTTATGCAAAACCTTGGACAAATCTGTCGATTTCTATGGGCAAAATTGTGGACATATGGGCAAAATCGTGGACAAGAAACTTGGGAAATCCCTATTCATTTCCCGATACAAACAAGACAAAGATTCTTCCCGGCGGATGATTCTGATGAGCCTAGTATTCGATTGCTGGGCATTAACGAGGAGTCTTCTGCTCTATCGCTTACTCCAACTTAGAGTCGAACTGCCTACAGTTTGTTTGCATGTATATCTAATCCCATCCGCCGCCATAACGGATGCATCCTCTGGCGAACAGGGCTGTCCCAAAACAATTACAGGTTGAGCGTGGAAAGGGGTCAGTACCCTCGCTTTGGGTTAACAATGACAGCCTGGGTGCTCGCCCCGGGCTTAGTGAATTGCTCGGCCATATCAGGATGCTCTTCCCTAAATAGCTTGTCATCAAAGACTTGCTTGGTCTCTACTGATCTAGACCACTTACACACTCCGTCAATACCACCTGCATCTGCACATGCACTCTTAAGGCGCGCCTCGGCAATTGTCTTTGCCCAATCTGCTTCGGCTTCGATGCTCAAAATTTCAAGATAACGGCCATGAAGCTCTTGATAGGAATGCTCTTTCGCTTTCACCTGCTCAATGAGGGCATCCAGAGATTCAGTCATTGAGAATAACTGGGGGTCGATGTGAGCAAGGTTTTCTTTAATCTCAAGAGGGATAGTCGGGGTAAAGCGTTGCTTCGAACTCTCTTTAGATACTAAATACTTTGCAAACAATTCTGGATACATTTCCTTTAGAGATTCTTTATCAATGGTCCTCTGACCTTCTCTAGGTTGGATATCTAAAATATGCTCAAGATTTACTCCGGCAGCTGCTGCCTCTTTTAATGTATCAGAAATCATTTTTAGAATACGCCCGGCAGCCTTAGACCGCACGTCTGCTTCTGCATATCTTTTATGCCATTGAACTATCTCGTCACTCGCTGGGATTAATTCCTCTGTCGAAACTTTACTTTTGAGCTCTTCGGCTTTCTCAAAGAAACTGTACTCGGCAATTACATCTGCATTGAGTCGATTTATGAGAAGGATTGCTTCTGCTAATTCTGCTTCATTTAATTCAAGCCACTCCCCTCTTACGCCTTTTGAAGCCATTAAACGATGGAATACTGTTTCAACTTCCTCAACAATTTTGCATTTGATAAAATCACACACAAATAGCTCACGTGGATTGCCCGTCTGATGATCTTTTAGGCGTTCTGCAGATGTGCGCTCTCTCTTTTCGCGCACAATTCCAACTTTGTAGTAGTTCGTTTTCTCGTTGGTCCGTAAATCTAACTCGCCAATTACATAGAGCTCACCAGCTGTGAATTTCACTTATCCCCCTGTTTTATCGCTAACTCTGTTGCATATCCCAACATATCCATAAGGAATGGCTCAATCTCTGACTCTTCGCTGTCGTCAATCGCAACAATTGTTGAAGCTTTTGAACGGCTAAGGGCAATGTAGGTCAGATTTACTATCGGCGGCTTAATGGATCCGCCTGTTCGCTTCGCCCATTTTTCGAGCTGCAGTAAATCAAAGATGATTACGTGTGATGCGCTTAAGCCGCGGATTCCCTGCAGAGTGACCAATCTGATTGCGCCAATCTTGGGTACATCTCGTCGGTTCTCTTTCGGCACAAGATCATGAAAATCAAGTGAGAATTCTTGAGCGACTTCCTCTAAAACCTCACGCACCAACTCGTACCCGCTTGATACTTGGGCCTCGCCCTCATCTGCCTTCTTTGTCGATGGTGCAAGAACGGCAACTAGCAGGTCTTCTCCACGATTAGCCCGACGGGAGTCTTCAATTGCCGACAGGACCAAATTCTTAATTGCAGATTTACGCTTACGTTCGGAAGGTAAGAGTTCGACTTTGAAGTCGTTCTTGCTCTGCGGGATTTCTAAATCAAGTTCAAATTGATTATCACTTGCAGGTTGTTGTGAGAATTTACCTTTGAGCCACTCTTTAGCTTCTTCGAGATTAGGGAATTTCTCCCAGAACGATTGGGCTAAGAGGAATGCCTTGGTCGAATTTCTAAAGGAGCGCTTTAGGTAATTTGGATCAGATGTTGCCAGGAATTCATTCAGCCATGGGCTTGGGTGGCTTTCATCCTTAAAGAAATTGTTGGTCTCTTGGCCCTTGCCGTAGGCGATAAACCAGGCGGCATTTGATCGTGCAATCTGTTCTACAACCTGGAAGAAGCCATCTCGAAGATCCTGCGACTCATCAATCAAAATGACATCGTATTTAAGGAAGCTCTTGCCATCTTCTGATTCCAAGAATGCACGGACATTTTCTACAACTTGTTCCTCGCCGTTGATACCCGTCGAATGACCGAGTTCTTTATAGAGTTCCCAGATATCGAATACATCAATGAATCCGTACTCTTCAATACTCTTACGAAGTATCTGATACTCACGCTTCTGATCAGCTGCAAGAACTTTATTGAAACAGACATGAAGGACTCGTGCTCCGGCGGCTAGATTCCTCAGGCCGATCTCGCGGAGAATTGTTGTCTTTCCTGTACCGGGTGGACCTTGAATCGAAGCCTTATGGGGTTTTCCTAGCTCGTACTTATCTGCAATTCTCTGGGAATCCTTAACCGGACGAGATAACTCAGAAGACATAGATTTAGTGATCTCGATTTTATGTTTTGCGGGCGCAATCGCCTTTCGGAACTCATCCATCTCTCCATGCTCAGAGCGAGCAAGAAGTGGAGTTGCGGTACCAAGCAATGGGCGATCCCATAGTCTTTGGAGAGCGCCGATCAATTTGTTGTAGCTGCTCAAATCATCTTTGAAGATACACATCTCTTCGAAAGCGACGATTGAAGGGTCGGTGAACCCTTGCTTCCAATCACTGCGAGTAATTTCAGACCACAAGACCGTAGATTGCAAGAATGGCATCTTCTTCTTATCTTTCAGCTTTGGAAAACGTCTTAGATGATCGCGTAATTTGAGTGAGCCGGTGAGCAACTGGGATTTTGGATGCTGGCGTTTCTGACCTTCCTTGATTACAAAATCTGTCATCGTAAAAGTCTCAATAGAATCAATCGTCATCGATTTGATTTCGATGAGGTAGAGGCCTACTTGGTTATCATGAAGGATGAGATCGAGGTCAGTAATCCCCGCAATGTAATTAATGTCGAACCAGAGTTCGAGACCGGGGTTGGAAAAGGTCTTTAAGGTTTGGCCTACAACATATTCACCGTGATGACCTTGCCGGTCTTCTGGGAGCTCGGTATGAATAGTCGCCACTAGAAATTCCTCATCTCGTTGATAACTTCTAACGCCAAATCCTCTGAAATAACTGGGATACCCATCTTTTTCGCTGCGACGACCTTACTTTCTCCTGGCTTATTCGCACAAATAACTACGAAAGCCATTGCGTTGACAATGGGACCTTTGTCATAGGAAAGCCCAACTTTCAAGAATTCAGCCGCCATTACATCTTTACCCACAACTGGCGTTCCAGTAATACTGATTCGTTTTTTACCTGAATCTCTTACAAGATTTAAAATCTTCTCCAAAGAATGTTCCTCAGCCTCAGATCTAATTCTGACCTGAGGTTTCTTCGCCAAATCCTGAGGTGTTGGAATGCTGACTAGTGAATCTCGCAGGCGAGATATCTCATCCTTTAGGAAGGTCCCAGATTCATCAATCTTTCTCAAAAGCACTAACGTTGGAATTACATCACCAATTGCCTGATGAGACTCGACATGGGAAATTCCTAAATTCTTCGTCAAATACTCCAAGCCAAATTCCTTCAACTCTGGCATTGCCTTTTTTGACAGATTTCTTGTGCACAATGTTCTTGGTAAATACTCCTCAATGCCCATCCTGTGAAACTCTTTGTACAAAACCTTGGATTCAAATTGTGCAAAGTGAGCCACCACAATTCGATTCGATAAAAACTTATGAATATCTGGCCATAAGTCTTCAAAGGTTGGGGCTGTTTCAAGTTGAGCTGAGGTCAATCGAGTCATTCCGAGAATCTTCTTGCTTACATCAATAGGGGGTTTGATTACG
>CAIMNT010000007.1 GCA_903842855.1 uncultured Actinomycetes bacterium | reverse complement strand
GCAATTATTAGTGGAATCGCCCACGATAAGAGCGAAGCAAAGATCACAATCGTTGGAGTTCCAGATCGCACCGGTGTGGCCGCGCGTATCTTCCAAGCGATTGCCGATTCTGCAATCAACATCGACATGATTGTGCAGAATGTCTCTGCCGCGGCTACTGGCCTGACCGATATCTCATTCACTCTGCCAAAGAGCGACGGTGCGGAAGCAACAGCACTTCTCAAAGATATTCAAGGCGAGATTGGATTTGCATCGCTTCTCTACGATGATCAAGTAGGAAAGCTTTCACTCGTTGGCGCAGGAATGCGTTCACACCCTGGAGTGACTGCAACATTCTTTGCATGCTTGGCAGATGCAGGACTTAATATTGAGATGATTTCTACATCTGAAATCCGTATCTCCGTAATCGTGCGCGATAGTGACCTTGAGAAAGGCGTTAAGGCTGCACACACCGCATTTGAACTAGATAGTGCCGACGAAGCCGTTGTATATGGAGGAACTGGACGATGAGTAGGAAACCATCACTTGCAGTAGTTGGAGCAACTGGCGCAGTAGGTACTGTCATGCTCGATATCTTGAGCAAGCGTCCTAATGTCTACGGCGAGATTCGCTTGATCGCATCTGCACGTAGCGCAGGCAAGAAGTTAACTGTGCGCGGTGAAGAGGTAGAAGTTGTGGCTATCTCTCCAGAGGCTTTCGATGGCATCGACATTGCAATGTTTGATACTCCAGATGAGATTGCTGGCGAGTGGGCACCTATCGCAGCCTCGCGAGGCGCCGTCGTAGTGGATAACTCAACCTTTTTCCGCATGGATGATCAGGTTCCACTCGTAGTTGTAGAAATTAATCCAGAGGAGATTAAGAATCGTCCAAAGGGCATCATCTCTAATCCAAATTGCACCACCATGACCATGATCGTTGCTATGGGCGCCTTGCATAAGGAATACGGACTCAAGGAGCTCTTCGTATCCTCCTATCAAGCCGTTTCTGGAATGGGTGTTACAGGTCCAGAAACCCTGCGCTTCCAGATCTCTGCAGTTGCTGGAACTCACCTCGGTGAACAACCAGGCGATCTACGCACCGTCATTAAAGACTTTGGCGCATTTCCAGCACCACTCGCCCTCAATGTAATTCCGTGGGCTGGCTCGCTTAAGGCCGACGGTTACTCCTCAGAGGAGACCAAAGTCCGATTTGAATCTCGCAAAATCTTGGGTCTACCAAATCTTAAGGTAGCAGTGACATGTGTACGCGTTCCTGTAATTACTACACACTCGCTCGCGGTGCACGCAGTGTTTGATAAAGAAGTTACGCGCGAGGGTGCGCAGAATTTACTCAAGAACTCTGCCGGTATTGAGTTGCTCGATGATCCTGAAAATGGAATTTGGCCAACGCCTGCTGATGTCGTGAACACTGACCCAACCTGGGTTGGTCGCGTTCGACGTTCATTCGACGATGACCATGCTCTCGATCTCTTTATGTGTGGCGACAATCTACGTAAGGGTGCTGCTCTTAACACTGCTCAAATCGCAGAGTTAGTCGCAGCCGAATTTACTAATTAATGTTTGACTCCACCGAAGATTTTCAACTCGCCAAAGTGTGGGCGGAAGATCTACTGGGTGGGCAGAACGTTGCCAAGTACTACATTTCGGAACAAAACTTCGAAGCGGCCTACAAGGTAGACCGGTCCTTCTCATTTATTGTGAAAGGTGAACCCTTCTACGGGCATCTCTATGGCGAGAACCCTTATCTAGATCCGCGTTGCACAGATATCGCTGTGATCGGGAAATTTAGTTCACCTGAGTTTGTAGTTCGCGGTGGGGGATTCCAATTTTGGGAGATTGATACCCAATCAGTTAGCGCTGCAATTGAATTGTTAACCAACACAGAAGAGATAAAGGCGCTAATTGCAGAGCACGCTCCAGACTCCTC
>CAIMNT010000006.1 GCA_903842855.1 uncultured Actinomycetes bacterium | reverse complement strand
TTTTCTACGGCGCTTTTCACGAAGGCCCTTTCGACAGTTTGGTCTGATTTCTGGTCGGGGCGGGGAGATTCGAACTCCCGGTCTCCTGCTCCCAAAGCAGGCGCGCTAGCCACTACGCTACGCCCCGTCGGCGTAAGTGAGGAGTCTAAGGGTTGAAGTTCACAACTCCTAACTGGAGCCGATAGCCTTACCCCCTGTACGCACGACCCGGAGGCGGGCGCCCCCTAAAAGGCACCCTCCCCAACGGTCAAAATGCGGGTGTAGCTCAATGGTAGAGCCCCAGCCTTCCAAGCTGGCCATGCCGGTTCGATCCCGGTCACCCGCTCCAGCATCTAGACGATAGAACCCACGAGTTGATTTACATACGAACCAGTAAATGTAACTGCGTCAGTTGAGGTGTCTTCCAAAGAAGAAATTGTGACCCCTAGCTGGAACGACGTGCCAACCGAACTCCCGTCCACCGTTGCAAGAACATCAATATTCGAATCATTTTCTCCTGCAGGGATTCGATAACTATTTCCGTCACTTATTAGGTAGTGAGTTTGAATTGTTGGAGATCCACCGATCGCATAAACACTTATTTTGAGCGAAGCAGAATCATTCAATGCTCTGACTCCGTAAATCATCAGGTGAACAAAGTAGTCCTTACCTGCGGCAAAAGTTCCAAATGCATTTGAAGTTACCGATGCACCCACTCCGGCTTGCAGAGGCTGAGCGAATGCAATTGTTCCAACAGCCACTTGGGAAGGACCCGTGGCGCCAGTTGCTCCTGTTAAACCTGTAGCCCCTGTCGCTCCTTGGATTCCCTGAGGTCCCTGCAACCCTTGAAGCCCCTGTGCGCCGCTGGAACCAGTCAAGCCCTGCGCGCCTTGCGGGCCAGGAGACCCAGCCGGACCCGCAGGACCTGTTGCGCCGGTGGCACCAGCGGGACCTGTATCACCCGTTAATCCGGTTGGACCGATTGGACCCGTTGGTCCTTGAGGTCCCGTTGCTCCTTGAGGTCCTGTTGGTCCCTGCGGACCGATTGGACCTTGTGCTCCCTGAGGTCCCTGAGGTCCCTGAGGTCCCGTGGCACCACCCGATCCACCTTTTGCTCCAGGCGCGCCTGCAGGTCCACTAGCTCCAGTAGCACCAGTTCTTCCTTCAGCTCCGTTGGCACCTGCTGGGCCATGAAGTGAAACTGGTGCGGGCCAATGTCCATTCTCTTTCGGTCCGTAAAAATCTAGCTTGAGTGTGTCGATATAGAAATCTCCATCAATACCAAGTGCATTTGATGGTGCACCTTTGCCATTGCGAATTGTGTTGGCAGAGGTGGTTATTGAGCGACCTGCCATGTGCAATTTCTTAGCAGGCGACGAGGCATAGGAGGGAGTGGAGATGGATGCAGTTACAGCAAGAGCAGCAAGCGTCATGACGGAAATAGTTTTGGTTCTGTCCAGTGATTTCATCGACTCCCCCAATCGGGGTCTAGGCGCCCACCGCTTGGACGCGTCCGTAAATTGTGAGAATCCTGAGAACTTTTTGGAAGGGCAATTTCTATAGTTATTTTTTGAGCGTGATGCGAAAATAACCCAGTAATTTCATACTGTTTATCCAAAAATTACTCCCACGTTGCTCTCAGCCCCATCGCCCACTTTTTTAAGTCTTGGGGAGTTATCTGCACTCATACGGATGTGAGGGCATCTGTAACGAACCGAATGAAGGGGAACCTTCAATCGAAAGAGGGAGAAAAGTGAAAACAAATAAGCCAATACTTATTGCAGGTTTAATCGCTGCAATTTCCATGGGAAGCATCGGAGTCGCGGAAGCTTCATCAAAAAATATTCATTCAGTTTCTACTTCGGTTAGAGGACACAATGTTGACTCAACCACAACTACAACACCTACTCCGGCTGTCGATCCTGATGCCGCAGTGCTCGCAAAGCTTGTAACTGCTGGAACCATTACACAGGCACAATCAACTGCAATCCTTGCAGCGCTTGAAGCAGCACACGCTGCTCGCCCAACAATCGGCGGCGGAAATGGTGGACCTGGAGTTGGTGGACCTCGTGGATTCAATATGAAAGAAGACCTCACCGTCGTCACTTCAACACTTGGAATCACAGCCGCTCAACTTCAGAGTGATCTTGCAGCTGGAAAGTCACTGGCAACAATCGCTGGTGCCAAGACATCTGCACTTATCACCGCTCTTGTTGCAGCTGAGACAACTGAGATCAATGCCCGCGTTACCGCTGGACAACTCACTCAGGCTCAAGCCACTACTTTGATCTCGGGCTTAACCGCTGCCGTAACTGCAGCAGTTAATGCAACACCTGGTCAAGGATTTGGTGGGCACTTCGGGCACGATGGACACGGAATGGGTATGGGCATGGGAGCACCTCTCACAGGCACCACACCAACTCCTAGCAACTAAAAATAAATACTTGGGAGGACCTTAGCCAGAAATGGTTAAGGTCCTCTTTTTCTGAGAGAAGATACAGCCATGCGAATTCACATCGGCAGCGACCACGCGGGGTTGGATTTCAAGAATCGAATTGTTGATCACCTAAGCGCCCAAGGTCACGATGTCGTAGACCATGGACCACACACACTTGATCCTCTTGATGATTACCCGGTCTTCTGTATTCCCGCCGCTATCGCTACAGCCGCAGAGCCGGATTCACTCGGGATTGTTCTAGGCGGTTCGGGTAACGGTGAGCAGATCGCCGCTAATAAGGTCAAGGGAGTACGCGCCGCGCTGGTGTGGAACGAGGCAACCGCTATCGCCGCCCGCGAACACAATGATGCCAATGTCATCGCAATCGGTGGCCGTATGCATACCGAAGAAGAGGCTTTAGCACTGGTCGACTTATTTATAGCTACGCCATTTACTCACGATCCGCGGCATGTGCGCAGAATCGCTCTCATAACTAAATATGAAAATGAAGGCTCTATCTAATTTTTCTTAAAGTATTTGAGGTCGGTAACGAGATGTCCTTTACGAATTCCTTGACCTTCAAATTTAGTTAACGGCCTCCATTCAGGTCGTTCAATTTTTCCACCTTCAAAGAGTGGAGTCGCAGCAAAAGTCTCCTCAATCCATTCTGCGTACGGAACCCAGTCGGTGGCGATATGGATGTAACCGCCATCTTTCAACTTAGAGTGAATTAACTCCAGAAATTCTGGTTGCACAATCCTGCGCTTGAAATGGCGACGCTTCGGCCAAGGGTCGGGAAAATAGAGGTGGAATCCATCGAATGATTTATCGGCAAAGTGCTCTCGCAAAATAATGTGGGCATCTTCCGACATCAACCGTAAATTCTTGAGTTCCAACCGCTCTATGTGGCCAAGGAGCGCCCCCACCCCTGGCTTATGAACTTCGACACCGATGAAACCGATCTCTGGGAAGGTCGCAGCGATCAGAGCGGTGCCCTCACCCATTCCGGTACCGATCTCCATAATTTGGGAGCGGCTCTCTGGAAATAGCTGGGCTGGATTTATCTGGCCCTCAAGTTCGAGCCCGAAGGTACTCCAAGATCTCTTGTAAGCGTTCTCTTGCGCCAGAGTTTGCCGATCCCCGCGAAGTTTGTAACTTCGATTATCGGGACGTTCAATCATCTTGTAGCCTCCTTCCTTGCGAAAGATCCAAATAAGAGCGTAAGCCTATTCACACCTGAGTCTGAGAGAGAAAAATGCCTGGAATCAATATTTCACGTACCGAAGCACTCGAGCGTTCAACGTATCTCACGGTAGATAGCTATGACGTCTTTTTAGACGTGACAAGCCCAGGCGATACCTTCTTCGCCAGAAGTACCATCAAATTTAATTCCAGCAAGACTGGTTATGACACTTTTATTGATGCAGTGGCGAACCGAGTAATTTCAGCAACTCTCAATGGCTCACCAGTCGATACAAATGGATTTGATGGCCAGACAATTTTCCTCAACAACCTACAGAGAGAAAACACGCTCGTCATTGAGGTCGAGACCTCCTACTCCAAAACTGGCGAAGGTCTACAGAAGTCAGTGGACCCGGTTGATAACGAGACCTACCTTTACTCGCAAGGCGAAACCGCACATATTCGCAAGATGTACCCGTGCTTCGATCAGCCAAATTTGAAGGCCACCTTCACCCTCTCGGTACTAGCTCCGCAACATTGGGAGGTAATTTCAAATAACCCAGTGGCTGAAGTCCACCAAGATGGCGACGCGAAATTCTGGAAGTTCACAACCACTCCAAGAATCTCTACCTACATAACAGCAATAGTCGCTGGTCCCTATCACCACGTCCATGATGATTACGTTGGTGAGAAGGTCGTTCCTCTGGGCATCTACTGCCGCAAGTCACTGGCTGAGAGTTTGGATCCTGAGGAAATTTTCCAAATCACCAAGCAAGGTTTCGCCTACTTTGAACAGGTCTTTGGCTTGGCGTATCCCTTTGAAAAATATGATCAAGTTGCGGTGCTCGATTTCAACTGGGGCGCTATGGAGAACGCAGGCGTCGTAACATTCCGCGAAACCTCCCTCGTATTTAGAAGCCGCGTTACCGATAAAGCTCGTGAGAGCCGCGCGCACATCATCTTGCACGAGATGGCCCATATGTGGTTTGGAAATATGGTCACGATGTACTGGTGGGATGACCTATGGCTCAACGAATCGTTCGCCGAGTGGTCTTCCTACCTAGCGCTGGTCGAGGGAACTCGATTTAAGAATGGCTGGACCAGCTTTATCTTGGATGGAAAGGGCTGGGCTTATAACGCAGACCAATTAATCAGCACCCATCCCATCGCAATGAAGATGGACGATATCGAATCGGTTAACGCCAACTTCGATGGTATCTCCTATGCCAAGGGTTCTTCAGTACTCAAGCAACTGAGCGCCTATGTCGGCCGCGATAATTTCATCAAGGGCTTGCGCCAGTACTTCAAGAAGTTCGCCTGGGGAAACACCCAACTCTCTGATCTGCTCGACGAGTTAAAAACCACAAGTGGACGTGATCTTGATGCCTGGGCAGATACCTGGCTCAAAACCTCCGGCGTCAACACGATGCGCCCAATCCTTGAAGTATCAGATGGCACCTACACCAAAGTGACCATTCAACAAGATGCTCCGGCGGTCCCTGCCGGCTCGACCGAGATCCGCCCCCACCGCATTGCAATTGCGCTCTACGACTTGATTAGCGGTCAACTAGTAGCACGTAAGCGCACCGAAGTTGATGTCATGGGAGCACTTACCGAGTTACCAGAGTTGGCTGGTGAAAGAATCGCCGATTTTCTCTTGATCAACGATGGCGATCTTGGATATACAAAGATTCGCTTTGATGAGCGCTCCGTAAATACTCTTACCGCCCATCTTGGAGATATCACTGATCCCATTGCGCGCGTACTTGCGTGGAAGGCCACCTGGGATATGTGGCGCGATGCAGAAATATCGACGCATGATTTCATTGCCCTGACTTTGCATGGCCTCAAAACAGAGAACCTTCTCAATTTGGTAGCAAGTTTGAGCGCAGAGCTAGTTGCTACTGTTGAACTCTTCTCTGATCCATCACGTCGCGACGATTTGAGGGCTCAGGTTGCAGCAGAACTTCTGACCGCACTCCAGAATGCAGAGCCTGGCGGTGATATCCAACTTCAGTTGGCTCGTTGTTTTGCGGCCTTATCTATCACGCCAGATCAAATCGATTTCGTGCGCAGCATGCGCAAAGGTGGAGTGGTTGGACTCAACGTTGATCGCGATTTGGGTTGGTACTTCATTAATGTCTTAGCTGAACGCGGTGCAATCTCTCGCGCAGAACTCGATGCCGCCCTGGCACAAGATCCAACTGTTACAGGCGAACTAAGTCATGCTCAAGCAACCGCCGCACTTCCAGATCCTGTGATCAAGGCAGAGACATGGAGCGCTCTTATCGGAGATCAACTCTCCACCTCAAAACGTGAAGCGCTAAGTGCGGGATTTATGCGAACTCGCCAAGTTGAACTTTTGTCGGCATACGTCGATCCGTATTTCGAATCGCTACTTGGACTTTGGAGCCGTGCCTCCTACGAAATGGCTAGCTCAGCGGTTAAGAGTTTGTATCCCCGATATGTGGTCACACAGTCAACCTTGGATAAAACAGATGCTTGGTTAAATGGAGCCGGAGAGGGCGCTCCCGACACCTTGCGTCGTTTGGTTTCTGAAGGTCGCGACTCTTTGGCTCGTGCGCTGCGAATTCAAATAAGGGACCGGATCTAGACCTAGCGGCAATAAGCGCCCGCGAGAAATTACTTTTTCTTGGGGCGAGATGCCAGTAAGACGATAGAGGAAATTCCTAGAAATAGACCGACCGGTGCCACAAAGTAGAGCAAGAAAGTCTGGTACCACTTAAGGCCCGAACCTGGATCTGAGCCCGGCTCTTGGGTCGACATGGCTACGTGGCTAAGGATGTGGGCGATCATGGCGAAAGTGTATTAGACCCTTGATGAAAATTACGCCGAGGCGGCCGAGGCTTGCATCTGTTCAACGCCATATGGCTGCAAGTATGAGAGCCAGCGCACATCAGGGCGGCCGGTTCCAAGGATTCGCCAAGCAGCACCAACTGGTTCTCGTGGCACATGGCGCAGGCGCCAACCAATCTCTTTAAGAGTTCGATCTGCCTTCTGATGGTTGCACTTGTGACAGGCTGAGACGACATTCTCCCAAGCATGTGCACCACCGCGACTTCGCGGCATTACATGGTCGATGGAGGTAGCGGGGGCTGCGCAGTAGACGCACTTGCCTCCATCACGAGCGAAGATGGCTCGCCTGGAAAGTGGCACCGCATGGCGATAAGGAATTCGCACAAATTTATGTAACTTGATGACGGCGGGCAGAACTACTTCACCGCCGGAGTAATGCAAGATCGTTTCAGAATTTTCCACGGCGATAGCACGCTGATTTAAGACGAGAATTAAAGCTCGTCTTTCTGTAACGACACCTAGTGGCTCATAGGTGGCGTTCAGAACCAAAGTTTGTGGCACTGAACTTGCTCCCTAGAAAGCAGCGCGTGGCTCGCGCCGTTAGGCGAAATCTTGCCCTACATCCCC
>CAIMNT010000005.1 GCA_903842855.1 uncultured Actinomycetes bacterium | reverse complement strand
GCCAGACTCTTTGTTCCCGAATATGCCGAGAGCGCAATTGTGAATATTGATGATCCGTATGGAGCTCGTCTCTACGACGAGGCGATCATTCCAACGAAGTCCTATTCAAGATCTAACAGCAAGGCAGATTGGTATTACCAGGAGTTCTTTGAAGCACCTGGCGGCCTCGGATATGACATCTCTATCCGTGGATCCGGTGGGATCTTGATCGAAGGACGGTTGCCGCTGCTTGGCCTACACAATCTTGATAATGCCTTGCTAGCCATTGCACTAGCTGTTGAGAGTGGCGTTGATCCAGTAGCGATTTCATATTACATGCGCACTTTAAGCGCACCAGTTGGGCGACTCGAGCCAGTAAATGTGGGACAGAAATTCTTGGCGTTGGTTGATTACGCCCACACTCCAGATGCTGTGAATCGAGCTCTCGCTACCGCTCGCACTCTAACTAAGGGCCGGGTGATTGCAGTTCTTGGATGCGGCGGAGATCGCGACAAGACCAAGCGACCAATCATGGGAGATGCACTCCGCGCTGGAGCCGATATTCCGGTATTCACCTCTGACAATCCACGCACCGAAGATCCCCAGATCATTTTGCAGGAGATGGTGGGGGCGCAACGAAGCGGCGAAGAGATCGTGGAATCAGATCGCCGGCAAGCTATTGCGATGGCGGTACTGACAGCTACTCCTGGAGATTGCGTTATTGTTCTTGGAAAAGGTCATGAACGCGGACAAGAGATAAATGGCGTCAAATATCCCTTTGATGATCGGATTGAATTGGCACGAGCAATCGAGGAGTTAGCATGATCGCGTTGACCGTCGGAGAGATTGCCGAATTCATTGGAGCGCAAATTGTTAGGTTAGATCCAGCAGAAATCATCACCGAGTACCCCGAAATTGATTCTCGCAAGGTAGAGCCTGGCTCATTCTTCATTGCACTTCCAGGTGAGCGAACCGATGGGAACACCTACGCCAAAGAGGCGATTGCAAATGGAGCTCGCTTCGCCATCACAACAATAAATACTGGAGTTCCCTCCCTTGTGGTTGAGGATGCAGGCGTTGCTCTCACGACTCTGGCTCGCCGAGTTCGCGAAAGAATCAAACATTGCACCTTTATAGGAATCACTGGCTCACACGGTAAAACCACAACGAAAGATTTATTGGGTCATGTTCTGTCGGTTGCAGGTGAGTGCGTAGTACCGAGTGGCTCTTTTAATAATGAGATTGGCGTTCCTCTCACCATCTTGCATGTCACTGAAAATACTCGTTTCTGTGTTGTAGAAATGGGCGCCCGCCACAACGGGGATATCGCGGCTCTTTGTGATTTAGCAAAGCCTCATATTGGAGTTGTGCTTGTTGTCGGGTCAGCCCACATTGGTGAGTTTGGAAGTCGTGAGGGGATTGCGCGAACAAAATCAGAGTTGATCAATTCGCTCTCAGAACACGGCGTTGCAATTTTGGGTACATACGATCCCTACACGCCTCGAATGGGCGAGGGCAGTTCGCGCAAGAGAATTACCTTTGGAGAGAAGAGCACCTGCGATGTGCGCGCCGCTGATTTAGAATTTCGTGAAGGTTTGGCTCATTTTGATTTAGTGAGCGCTTCTGGTCGCTCACCCGTTGCTCTTCGCCTCTTGGGTGCTCATCAAGTAGCAAACGCGTTGGCCGCCGCCTCCGTCGGGCTGGAAGTTGGAATCCCTATCGAATCCGTAGCTGCGGCACTTTCGACCGCTGAAGCCACTAGTAAATGGCGCATGGAGCTTCATGATGTTGGCAACCTCCTCATTATTAATGACTCATACAACGCCAACCCAGAGAGCGTCACGGCAGCGCTGCGAACCCTGGTTCTCTTGACACAGGAGCGGGGAGGATCATCGTGGGCGATTTTGGGGAAGATGCATGAACTCGGCGAGTC
>CAIMNT010000004.1 GCA_903842855.1 uncultured Actinomycetes bacterium | reverse complement strand
TGCCGATCAACAGCAACTTGAAGTTGCACAGAATTTGATCCAATGACTGAAGAAGTCTTGGGTAGCAGAGAATCAGGTAGGACGTTAACAAACTCATCATGTGCATAAAAACTTTGATACAGATCGCGCACTTCATTAGTAGTGGGATCTTTGATGAGCTTGCTCGTCACTGTTGCCAGAATTCCACGAGGCATTGGAGCGAGAATCGGAGTGAAAGAGATCTTCACTGGACTTTGCGAAAGTGTTGTGAGGGTCTGCTCAATCTCTGGCGTGTGTTGGTGAACTCCACCGAACTTATAAGAGGTAAGCGATCCCATAATCTCGCTGGCGAGAAGCGCAGTTGATGCTTTTCTTCCAGCTCCGGTTGTGCCAGAAGCGGCGACAACAACAAGATCATCAGACTCTATGAACTGGGAGACTAGAGCTGGAGCAGCTGCGACGGCGATTGCCGTTGCATAACATCCAGGATTTGCTACTCTCTTTGAGTTGGCGATTTTCTCACGTTGACCTGGAATTTCTGGAAGACCGTATACCCACGAACCAGCATGGGCTCCCCCATAATATTTCTCCCAAGCTTCTGCAGATTCCAATCTGAAATCAGCACCTAGATCCACGACTTTAATTTCGGGATTGATCTGCGCTATCAAACGTGCCGATTCACCATGAGGAAGGGCAAAGAAGATCAGATCGCAATCATTCATACGCGCCACATCAGTGCTCTCGAAACGCTCCGAGGCAAGCGGCGTCAATTGTGGATGTATTGCGGTGATCTGCGTTCCGGCCTGAGAGCCAGCAGCGATATATTCAATTGCGAAATCTGGATGACCCAGCAGAAGGCGCAAGAGCTCTCCACCTGAGTACCCGCTCGCCCCTACAACCCCGATTTTCATGGGTGGATCCTACGGGGTTATGAATAATTATGCAAGATTCTGCATAATTATGCGCGAACCACCGCCCCACACTCTTCCAGAGCTTTTGCCACCGCCGCTTCGCGGTAGCCAGTGACCTCATCTGCGGTCAGAGTCCGGTCCGGTGCTCTGAAGGTGAGGGTGAAGGCCAAAGAGACCTTTCCATCGCCGAGATCCGAGTAGCGATCAAAGAGAGTGACCGATTCCAGGAGCTCTCCTGCGCCGGCAGTAAGAGCCGCCTCAACCTTGGCCGCTGGTAGATCAGCGTCAACGATCAATGAAACATCTTGGGTAGCTGCAGGCATCGTAAAAATTGGTTTTGCACTCTTCGGCGGAACAATTGGAAGTTCCGAAAGGATCACGGCGAAGGCGCAAGTGCGAGCTGGCAGGCCGAGCGCTTCTAGAACTCGAGGATGGAGTTCGCCCGCGTGGGCTACCGCCTTGCCTCCCACTTGAATCTCGGCACAGCGACCTGGATGCCACGGTGCTAAATCAGATTGAACGATGGTTCCAGTGTTGCCAGTGAGTTCAATAATCGCGAGTGCCTGGGCTGTCGCATCTGCCCAGTCGAAGGTACGACCCTCTCCCCACCATCCAGAGCGATCAAGACCTCCGGCAACAACTGCTCCAACAAATAGTGGTTGAGGCGGAACGCTGGCGTAGATCTCAGCGATTGTCTCTGCTGAGGGACGTGAGGCCGTAGAGACTGGGGAGACATGCGCTAATTTTGTGACATCCCGAAAGACAGTTCCAATTTCAAAGATGGCACATTCTTTGGCACCGCGACTGAGATTTCGTTTAGTTGCCTCCAGCAATCCAGGAAGAAGATGAGTTCGTAGTAGTGGTGCTTGATCCGACATGGGATTTGCTAATTTAAAGCTGGCGGCACGCGCACCCGTAAAACCTAAAATATCTACGGTCTCTTGACTAACAAAAGGATAGTTGTAGACCTCTGAAAAACCTAGATTGGCAAGGTAATGTCCAACACCACGCTTGCGATTTTGCAACGGGCTGAGAGTCGCATTGGCGCGACCATGTGGAAGTGTCCCCTCAATCGAATTAAGTCCGACGAGACGACCGACTTCTTCAACTAAATCTGATGGGGTTAGTAAGTCACTGCGCCATGTAGCTGGAGTAACTCTCCACGAAGTGGCGTTAATTTCGGCTATCTCACAACCAACTGTTTTCAGGTGAGCGGCCACAGTCTCATGAGAGACGGGAATACCTAAAAGTTTTGTTACAAATTCAGGTTCAAAATCTATTACTGGCATTGCGGGAATCGCTCCAGCGGTAGCGCTGCCAACATATGTTGCATGACCCAAATCAAGTAACAAACGTGTTGCTCTGGCACTCGCCTTAGCAGCAAGGGCAGGATCAACGGCACGTTCTAATCTGCGTGAAGCTTCAGATGAGAGGCGATGAAAACGTGAGTTCTTTGCGATCGCGATCGGATCAAAGCGAGCCGCTTCAATTGCCAAGCCCGTAGTTGTCGCTGTCACTTCTGAATCAAGCCCACCCATGGTGCCTGCTAAAGCCAATGCTTGTACATCATCAGCTACGACAAGATTGGAATTTGAAAGTCTACGAAGTTGACCATCAAGCGTAGTGAATTCGGTTTCGCGATCAGCCCTACGAATATGTAGAGATCCATTTATTTTGGCACTATCAAAGGCGTGTAGCGGTTGGCCCAGTTCCAACATTACGTAGTTCGTTACATCCACCGCAAGGGAGATGGATCGCATTCCGCATTTTTCGATTCTGCGACTCATCCAGAGTGGTGTTGGCGCAGCGGGATTGAAATCCTTAATTGTTCTGATGAAAATGACGCTGGCGGCACTTGGATCATCAATCGCAACTTGAACGCCCGCAGGATTGATTTCTAGAGACTCCGTTGCGATGGTCGATGCAGGATCAATGTAGGAAACCTTTAGTGAGGCGGCTATCTCGCGCGCCAATCCTCTGATCGATAGTGCGTATCCTCGATCTGGGTTAACGGCCACATCAAAAATCACGTCGCTTATTTGCAGGAGTTCTATCGCGTCCTCGCCGGGAACTCCTTCATGAAGCACAATAATTCCTGTGTGATCTTCGCTCAAACCAAGCTCACGTGCCGAGCAGATCATTCCATTAGATGTATGACCGTAAGTTTGGCGGGCCGCAATTGCGAAACCTCCAGGTAGAACGGCGCCCGGTAGAGAAACGACAACCAAGTCTCCAACTGCAAAATTAGTAGCACCACAGATTACATAGCGAGTCTCAGCTTCACCGCAATTGAGGCCGACATATCGAATCGGCTTCTTCTGACCTTCGACCGGTTCAATCGAAATCACCTCACCCACGACGAGTGGTCCAATGAGATCACTCCCCTGGATTTCGACGCTCTCAACCTCGAAGCCGACAGAAACAAATGCATCTTCGATCTCTTCCGGTGAAATGTCACTTGGGATTGCGGCAAATTCTCGCAACCACGATAAAGGAACCTTCATTTCACACCTGTTCCAAAACTTTGCGTGAAGCGTAGGTCGCCTTCAACGATGTCATGCATGTCGGTTATTCCGTGACGCACCATCAGAGTTCGCTCAAGTCCCATTCCAAATGCAAATCCGCTATAGATCTCTGGGTCAATACCACAGGCAACAAGAACCTTGGGGTTGACCATGCCACAACCGCCCCATTCAATCCAGCGACCATTGAAGAAAAAATCAACTTCAGCGCTAGGTTCTGTGAAGGGAAAGAATGAGGAGCGCAATCTAGTTTTTACATCTGGACCAAAGATAGAACGCGCAAAGTGATCTAGTGTTCCTTTCAGATCGGACATGGTGATGCCTTTATCTATCACCAGCCCTTCTACTTGCGAGAATACTGGAGTATGTGTTGCATCTAGTTCGTCTGCTCGATAGGTGCGGCCGGGACAGATGACATAGATAGGTGGCTCTTCCTCCAACATAGTGCGCACTTGAACTGGAGAGGTGTGTGTTCTAAGCACGAGATGCGAATCTAGCGGTTCGATAAAGAAAGTATCTTGCATGGTGCGAGCTGGATGGTCGGCAGGAAGATTGAGTGCATCAAAGTTAAGCCACTCCGCCTCCAATTCTGGTCCTTCAGCTACGCGGTAGCCCATTCCCAAGAAGAGGTCGCAGATCTCGTTCGTTAAAATTGTCAGTGGGTGCAATCCGCCTTTAGGTGTG
>CAIMNT010000003.1 GCA_903842855.1 uncultured Actinomycetes bacterium | reverse complement strand
GAAGTCCTCACCGACGGCCAGCAGATAATCGTGGGTGCACCTCCCGTAACAGCTACCTCATCGAAATCTAAAAAGGGTGGAGCCTCCAAAGGGAAGATCACTTCAGGTACCATCAACATCAACACTGCAACGGTGGCACAGTTCGAGGAGTTGCCAGGTGTTGGCGCGGTAATGGCAGCGCGTATCTTGGCCTATCGCACTGCTCATGGCCCCTTTGCGAGTATTGAGGATTTAACGAAGGTAAGTGGGATGGGCAAGAGCAAATTCGCGAACCTCAAAAGTTTCGTCCGGATCTAGCTCTCCCGCTCGTTGGCGTAGCGATTTGGCTGGGAGCTGCCGGCGTCGGATTGCTTGCGCCTGTTTGGCTTTTGTTGGTGATCCCGTTACTGGTCTGGGCTCTGCGACGTCATAGATCTAGTGGGTTTGTACTTATTGCTGCTCTGTTAGCGGGATCTGGTTTGATGGCGCTCCATGAACGCGCCTTACAGACAAGTGCAGTCGCTCCGCTCTTAGATAAGAAGATCTCATTCCATATCGTGGCCGCGGTGGTTACCGACCCCAAGTTGGGAGAGCCAAAGCAGATGATTGGCTATGTAAAACCTGCCACTACTACCGCCATTGTTTCAGTGATTTCAATCAAAGTTCATGGTGTCACCCGCAAGGTTCATTTTCCAATGCGATTGACGACCGCTGAGCACTTGGTGGCGCTGCCTGGCACTGTCATTTTGTGCACGGGAATTGCTTATTCCTCTGCCGAGAAACGAGTTGCGGGTCTATTTGCAGCGCGTGGAGTGATAACAGTTATTCATGGCGCTGGACTGATCGGTCGCACAACTGGGGCGATTCGCGCAGACTTCCGTGAGATTGCTTATCGAGTTGGTGGAGCAAGTGGCGCGCTGATTCCTGGCTTAGTACTAGGAGATACCTCACTAGAAACGCATACCTTTATCAACGACATGTTGTTAGCGGGGTTAACTCATCTCACGGCGGTGAGTGGTGAGAATTTTGCAATCATCGCTGCATTCATGATCTGGATCTTGCAGTGGGTAGTTCCCAATTTGCGTGCACGGCTATTTATAAGTGCCTTAGTGTTGATTGGTTTTATCTTTCTGGTCAGGCCATCGCCTTCAGTATTGCGAGCAACGGTGATGGTGAGCGTTCTTTTGATTGCTAAGGCCCGGGGGATTCGTTCTTCTGCACTCGCCGGACTTGGATTGGCAATCTCTTTGCTGATCTTGATCGACCCCTTTGAAGCGATCGATCCTGGCTTCGCACTATCTGTTGCAGCTACCGGTGGAATATTGCTACTTACGGACCCAATCACTACGTGGTTGATTCGCTACGTGCGCCATCGCAAGATTGCAGAACTTCTTGCGATATCAATAGCAGCAAATATCTTCTGTACCCCATTGAGCGTGGCTATCTCTGGGCAGTTCTCTCTTATGTCTCTGCCCAGCAATTTCTTGGTCGAGCCTGTGGTGGCACCGATTACAGTGATTGGATTTATTGCGGCGTTATTGGCGCCATTTCTAACTGGATTCTCTTATCTCTTGACGCTGACGCAGAAGCCCTTTGCCAGTGTGATCGTCTGGGTAGCGACCACCTTTGCCAAGGTACCTGTGGTGCACCTCAGCAAGGGATTTTTGGGAGCTGCTATTGCCGTGGCGGTTCTCACCTGTGGGTACATCGCTTTAAGATGGCGCTCGTGGGGATCACTCTGATTCAAGGCGGTGAGGAGCTTCTTGCTGACCGCGCGATCTCAAACGCGCTAGCGCAGAGCAATGGCGCAACGATCACCCATTTGAGTGCAGATACCCTCGAACTTGGTCAGATCACCGACGCTCTTGCTCCATCACTCTTTGGCGATGCCCGCGTCGTCGTGATCAAGGAGATTCAAGATTTAGCCTCTGAACTTGGCGATGAGATCTCTGAATATATTGAGAACCCCGACGAAGGTGTGCACCTGGTGCTCTGGCATAAAGGGGGAGTAAAAGGTAAGGCGCTGCTGGAGAAGATCAAGAAGGTAAAGCCGACCCTGATCGCCGCAGAGGCGATCAAGAAGGAGTCCGACAAGGCCGACTTTGTCCGCGCCGAGTTTGCCCGATTAGGACGCAAGGTCTCCGGTGGCGCGGTTACCGCAATAGTTGGGGCTCTGGGTTCCGATATGCGCGAACTCTCTGGAGTCTGCTCACAATTAGCCTCAGATGTCGCGGCGGGTGCCACCATCACCGAGGAGGATGTCGCCAAATTCCAACAGGGACGCATAGAGACCACTGGATTTGATGTTGCGGATGCGGTTTTGGAGGGCAAGACCGACCTAGCCTTGGTCACGCTGCGCCAGGCGCTAGAGACTGGAGTCGATCCCGTCATGATTATCTCGGCGCTGGCAGGATCTTTGCGAGCCCTCGCCAAGGTTTCCGGAGCAAATCGGGGGAGCAAATCATTTGAATTGGCAGCTTCGCTCGGTCTATCGCCCTGGCAGATAGATAAGGCCAGGCGCCAACTGACCGGCTGGAGTCCAGCCACCTTGGCTGGAGCGGTGGTTGTCCTTGCGCAGGCCGATGCTGATATCAAAGGAGCCGCCTCGGACCCGATTTACGCCCTGGAGCGCACCGTTATCTCGATCTCGCGGAGCAGATCCCACTCCTAAGGTTCGCATTTGAGCCTAGAGTCCGCTGGCTGGTAGCCTTCACCCCTGCTCGTCACCATCGTGGCTAGCTCACGGACGTTTACTTAAAGAAGAAAGCAGTCAAATAAGTGGCAAACATTAAGTCTCAGATCAAGCGCATCAAGACCAATGAGAAGTCTCAGGCTCGTAACAAGTCTGTCCGCTCATCGATCAAGACTGCCATCCGTCGTTTCAAGGATGCTGCTGCTACCGGAGATGTTGCTACACCTGCTGCAGAACTTCGCGCCGCTTCAAAGGCACTCGACGT
>CAIMNT010000002.1 GCA_903842855.1 uncultured Actinomycetes bacterium | reverse complement strand
GCTATGGAAGATGCCATCGAACTAGCTCGAGAGATTGGTGGAAGTAAAGATGGAAACCTCCACACGGTTCTAGATACCTACAAAGCGAACCGCTCAGTAGAAGTATTCAAGATTCAAAATGCAGCTCGAAATGCGATGGAGTGGTTTGAGCAGATTGCTCGGTACACCACTCTTCCTGCTGAGCAATTCAACTTCTCGCTTCTTACTCGTAGCCAGCGAATCTCACATGAGAACTTGCGTCTGCGCGATCCAAAGTACATTTCAGAGTTTGATCAATGGTTCACTCAGAAAGCCTTTAAGGATGCTGGCGTAACTCCACCACCTGCTGGTACGGAAGTTCCACCAATGTTTACACCTTTTAAAGTTCGCGATGTAGTTCTTAAGAACCGCGTTGTTGTTTCTCCAATGGCGCAATACTCAGCAGTCGATGGACTTGCTGCTGATTACCACCTCGTACACCTTGGTGCGCGTGCGATGGGTGGCGCTGGATTGGTATTCGCAGAAATGACATGTGTCTCTGCTGATGCCCGCATCACTCCAGGATGTCCTGGCTTGTACAAGCCTGAACACACTGAGGGTTGGAAGCGCATCGTTGACTTCGTACATAACAACACCGATGCAAAGATTGCAGTTCAAATTGGTCACGCCGGTGCAAAGGGTTCAACTCGACTTGCTTGGGAAGGTATTGATAAGCCAGTTGAGAAAGATGGCTGGGCTCTTATCTCTGCTTCACCACAGCAATATCTCGAAGGAATTTCAGATACATCTCGGGAAATGACTCGGGAAGATATGGATCGTGTAAAAGCGGACTTTGTTCGCTCAACGCAAGAGGCGGAGAAAGCTGGTTTTGACTGGCTCGAGCTACACGCTGCTCACGGATACCTGCTCTCTTCATTCATCTCACCGATGACGAATCATCGAACCGATGAATACGGCGGTTCATTAGAGAATCGTCTGCGCTATCCCATCGAAGTCTTCAAAGCGGTTCGCGCTGCTTGGCCACAAGGTAAGCCAATGAGCGTACGTATCTCTGCGCACGACTGGGTCGAAGGCGGAATCACTCCGGATGATGCTGTTGAAATCGCACGCGCCTTCAAAGAAGCTGGCGCGGACATGATCGACTGCTCTTCAGGTCAGGTCACCAAGAAAGAGAAGCCAGTCTTTGGTCGCATGTTCCAAACTCCATTTGCTGATCAGATCCGCAATGAAGTTGGAATCGGCACCATTGCAGTGGGTGCCATATTTGAAGCAGATAACATCAATACAATTATCGCTGCAGGTCGCGCAGATCTCTGTGCAGTTGCTCGTATGCACCTCGTCAATCCTGCGTGGACGCTACTTGAAGCTGCGAAGATTGGGCACAAGACTGTTACATGGCCAAAGCAGTATGTATCTGCGAAGGTTCAGATTGAACGCAATATTGAACGCGATAAGCAAATGGCTGCTGCCGCTAAGTCAGTAATGAGTTATGGCCAAATTCAAGCTGCCTTCGAAGGATAACTTTAATTCTAAGTAATCTCTTGACTCTCGACCTACGGAAAATTAGGCTCAGTTAAGTTTCAGGAGAGTTGCGAGGAGTTGCGAAAAAATGGGCGAGAGTACCAAGACCTATCTTGTTGCAACCGATGTCGGCGGAACTTGTACCGATACTGTCGTCTTTGCAGCAGGAGAACCAGTAATTCTTGGTAAAGCTCTTTCTACTCCTCCAGATTTTGCTCACGGAGTTCTTGATTCCATAAAATCTGCGGCAGACCAGATGAATCTCACCGTCGAAGAACTCTTAGCGCGCACCTCTCTATTCGTACACGGCTCAACCGTTGTCGATAATGCGATTCTCACTCGAGATGGCGCAAAGGTAGGACTTCTTACAACTCAAGGTTTTGAAGATACTTTGCTAGTAACTCGTGGTGGCTATGGTCGTTGGGCAGGTCTGACAGAAGAACGAATGAAGAATATGGTGAAGACAGATCGTGCCGCCCCTCTTGTGGAACGTAACCTCATCGCTGGAATTCCAGAGCGTACTGATTACAAAGGGGCGATTATTCGCGACCTTGATGAAGGTGCAACTCGCACAGCAATTAAAGACCTTATCGGCCAAGGTGTAGATGCAATCGCAATCTCATTTCTCTGGTCTTTTTACAACCAGAAGAATGAGCTTCGCGCTCAAGAATTAGTGCATGAGATTGATGCCAGTGTGTATACCTCCATCTCTAGTCATATCGCCTCAACGCCTGGTGAGTATGAAAGAACATCGACCACAGTTATCAACGCATATGCCGGCGATATCGCACGTAACTACATTGAAAATCTTGCAGATTTGCTGAAGAAGAATAAGTACGCCGGTCCCGTAATGATTATGCAAGGGTATGGCGGCTTGCTTCTTGCAAGCGAAGCAGCTGATCGTGCAATCGGAATGCTTGAATGTGGACCTGCTGCGGGTGTAATCGGCAGCAAGGCGCTCGGAGAACTGCTTAATCAAAAAGATGTGATTGCAACCGATATGGGTGGGACAACTTTTAAAGTAAGCGTTATTCAAGGTGGACAAATCGAGTATGCACGCGAACCCATGATTGATCGCTTCCATTACACACAACCAAAGATTGAAGTCGTCTCGATTGGCGCTGGCGGTGGATCAATTGTGTGGATTGAAGAAGGTGCAAATATTCCTCGCGTAGGTCCACGTTCTGCGGGTTCACGTCCGGGTCCCGTCTGTTACGGACTTGGTGGAGACGAACCGACTCTGACCGATGTTTTCATGCTCATCGGATATATGGATCCAAATATTTTCCTCGGTGGTTCCATGAACCTAGATAAGGAGGCGGCACGAAAGGTATTCGATGCGAAAATTGCAAAACCTTTAGGGCTGAGCGTTGAAGAAGCTGCTTACGGAATCTTCCGAGTCGCAACCGCACAAATCACAGATTTAATCCGAGAAATAACCGTTGAACGCGGGTTAGATCCTCGCGACTTCGTAATGCACGCTTTCGGTGGAAGTTGTGGCATGGTCTCTACCACTTTCGGTGCTGAACTCGGTGTTAAGAAAATTGTCGTCCCATACACGGCATCCGTGAACTGCGCCTTCGGTTTAATCTCTGCAGATATCGTCCACGAATACAGCGTTGTGAAAACACTGCCTATGCCGGCACCGCTCTCAGAATTCG
>CAIMNT010000001.1 GCA_903842855.1 uncultured Actinomycetes bacterium | reverse complement strand
TGTGTGAATTAAATCCAGGTGACTTAAGGGTGGGGGTGTATGAATTGGTGTATGAATTAGCGTCACCAACTGTCCTAAACCAAGTGAAAACTGGTCTTGTGAATGTCAGTGGGTGTTGTCATAATTTGTGCGAAAGGTCGCACAATTACATATAAATACGCTTGATATATAGATCAACTTACTGGTGGCGGGTGAAGGATTTGAACCTTTGAAGGCAGAGCCGGGGGATTTACAGTCCCCTCCCATTGGCCGCTCGGGCAACCCGCCAGGGCTATCTGTTAAGCAGCCTGCGAAGATTACATCAACGCACACATACTTATCTAATCAGCGATTAAGTACCCTGAGAGCCACCTTGGCCTGGCATGGCTCTCGTGGAGAGAGTTAAGCCTTTAGATCGTCGAAACGACCATGAATGCTTCTGCGAGTGAACCGGCTGGTAAGCCAGCCTTCTCTGCAGAAGACTCTGCCCAGCTGCGAATTCGCTGATCAAAATTTTCAGCATGTGCTGTTTGGCTCACATGAGCCTTTAGCGCTTGCATTTTCTTATCAAAGGTCGAAGTTATATCAATGAAGTGATTCGGGGTTGTGCTTCCCATAACCCACACTTCACTCACTGTCCAAGGTTCAAGTCCTTCAATTTTATAAACATTCTGAAATGCAAACGGATTGCCGGCATCTGGATAGACCGCCTGCATGGCGGCTTCGCCCGCTGCCATGTGGTCAGGATGACTAGAAAATATACGTTCCCAATTTCGTCCAGGGTACTGAAGCAAGAGTCGCTGAGGACGAACCTTACGGATCACTCTCACAATATCTTTGCGTAGCTCAAGGGTTGGAGCCAGAGTTCCATCTACGTAGTTGAGGAAGTGCACGTCGCTAACCCCAACTGCCTTTCCGGCATCACGCTGTTCGCGTTGACGGATAACTGGCATATCTTCGCGATGCACTTCGGGGTCTTTTCCGCCTTGGTCGCCATTCGTACAGACGCAATAGCTGACTTTAATTCCTTTACTAGTCCACTGCGCGATAGTTCCAGCGGCACCAAAATCAAGATCATCTGGATGTGCCGTAACAATCAAAACCCGTTCAATATCTTTATCATCGATTGGCATGAGATAACTCCTAGTTAGTGTGGTGGACCCCGCTATGGCTTAGTAAGGCTTGGTGCATTCGGTAAATTCACTCTGATCAAAGACTTGATGTACTTCTGGATGATTCGCCAACTCTTCATTGAGCATCGCTTCCGTTAGGTCAGTTCTGAAGCAACCTAATACCTCTGTAGATAACCCACCCAAAATATTCGCACATTTAAGGGTCTTAAAGAGGTCAAACTCTTTCCACATTCCATACATCAGACCTGCAATGAAATTATCGCCAGCACCGGTGGTATCAATTGGCTTAAAGGTTCGGATAGGGGGAATATGGAAATAGTTACCTTCTATCTTCACAATTACTCCACTGGACCCCATTTTTATGAGCGGGAACTTAATATATTTTTCTAATATATCTAAGCACTTTAAGAGATCTGGTTCTTCACACATGGCTCGCGCCTCAATGCTGTTTGGGGTGAAGTACTCTGCATATGGGAAAGAATCCACATACTTACTCAAACTTATATCTTCACTCCAGCACGAATCTAAGACGAGTTTTACTCCTCTGGAATAGAGTTCCTTCGCAATTTCCAGATCGTGCGGGAAGGTTGTGACCGAACTACCTTCATAAAAATCGAGAAGTTGCGCGCTGCTAAGAGCAGTTTCATCCACTCCGGCATTGAAACTTACGAAGGAGCGTTCATTCTTGGAAGTGAGAACACTTGTGAAAACCACAGGGCTCTTTGCATGGACGCTGTATTCGGAAATGTTCTTATAATTTATTCGATGGAGCAATTCTCTGGCAATTACTGACTCAAAATCATTCTCAAGGATTGTTCCTAATTTGGCAGGTACCCCAAGCTTTTCAAGGTGGTATGGAATAACAATTGGCCCACCACCGACGCACATAGCAAAATCAGTGGCTAATACTTCGGTTCCAAGAACTGGCAGGGCATCAATTCCATGAAAAATGAAATCAACGTTCATTTGTCCAAAGATCGATGCAAATGGTCTCATTTCCACTCACCATCTCCTGGTGCATTGTGGATTAAGAATTCTTCAATCAACGTTGATGCGAGATCAAAATTCGCTACCAATGGGTTGGCCATTAAAGCTTTTATCGCTAACTGCTTATCTTTTCTTAAAATGGCCTGTACTGAGAGGCGCTCGTACTCTTTCATGGTTGAAATCAAATTGAGAAAAGTCGCGGGGATATTTTTTTGAGTTCGTGGCTTTACTTCGCGATTAGATACTGTACACATCGCTTCGATGACGTCATTGGCATCGAGTTCCTTGATAGCGCCAGCATTCTTCGTTGACAGGACCATCTCGGCAGGCGTTGATGATGTAAATGCTTTTATAAAATTGACTGCCACCCCAGCATATCCACCCTCATCATTACCATTGATGAATTCCTCAACCGATGGAGTCTGACGAATTTTTGGACGAGCCTTTCCTGACTCATTTTTCATATAGTTGTTCTCGCGAATATTGTAATTTCTGAAAAATATCTCTAGCGCCGTGTCAAAATCAGCCTCAACATTGATCTTGGAAAGTTCCTCATTCATTATCTTATTGACGGAGGCAATAAGGTGGCCGCGAGATGGGTTCGATGACTCAAACATTGTGATTGCTTTTTTATTGTAATGATAGAAATAGAGATACTCATTCAATAAGTAGCCCTCAGAAATATCCATAATTTCAGGTTCAAATACACGCATCTCAGTACTTGTGAAGAGCGCAGGATTCCTAAGAATCTGTTGAGTTACATCTTTGCCATCGACTTCAAAATCATTGAACCAAGTCAGGTGATTAAGGCCGAATGAATTACACCTAAAGCGCTCCCGTGAAACATCCATCATCTCCGATAGCTGGCCCATAAGCTCAAGAGGTGAATCACAAATTCCGAAAGCTGGGAAACCTTGATCAACAAGCGCTTGGGTCACTAATCCTGCAGGGTTTGTAAAGTTCAAGATGATGTGACCAGGGGCAGCAATATCCTTTGCTAACTGGCAATAAGCAGAGATCACTGGGATCGATCGCATCGCCATACTAAAGCCGCCAGCTCCGGTGGTCTCCTGCGCTAGTAGACCTAAGCGTGAGGCGATCTCTTCATCTTTTACCCTCGAAGCATCTCCACCCACGCGAACAGTAGTAACGATGTAGTCACAGTTTTCAATCGCTTTTACTGGGTCACTCTCTAAAGTGCAATCCACCTCTGGAGAGATTCGCTTAATAATCTCCCTAGCCAATCCCCCATATGACTTTAATTTGAAAGGATCAACATCAAAGAAAACTACGCTCCCCAGGTTTAACTCTGTGGCGGCTCGGGCGATAGTTCTAGCCACAAATGGGCTTCGAACTCCACCTCCGCCGAGAATGCATAGTTTCTTCTTAGACATTGGATTAATTTCGCTCCGTAGTTGGAACTATTTGGGTATTCACTTCAAAAGAATCCTCAGGAAGTAGTTCATATGCCTTTACCCAGCTGAGCCGTTTAAATACCTTGTACCCTTCGGCATATTTGATCTCTTCTTTCATACATTGCATGCCACGCAAACGATTTACTGTATGGATTATCTCTTCCCACCCTGGTTTCAACTGAGAGACATGCTCCCCCAACATCTTTACCTTTGTTTCAAATTGCTGGGTGATATCCACATAGAAATCTGGAATGAAATTCACACTTACTTTTGTATCTGCAAAAAAGACTGGGGCCCATGAAGTATTGAGAACAAGCCTTGAGATTGCGCGGTGGTCATTATGGTAATCATCAGGTGAAGTAGTAAAAACAACATCTGGATTGATGCGCTCCATCTCGTTGATGACAGTTTCATAACACTCACGGTCATCAACCAAGCGATGGTCTTCGATATCTAGAAAAGTTGGGGTAATACCTAAGTAACTTGCACCACGAATTGCCTCCTCTTTACGCAGCGCAACAATCTCTTGCCACGTTAAATCCTCAGGGAGAATTCCACGGCCACGGCGACCATCAGCGGCGACCACAACATCAACATGATGGCCTTGCTGAACATACTTGAGGAGAGTCCCACCCACGTGCCCTTCCATATCATCTGGGTGTGGCATGAATGCCGCAATCCTTAACTTACGCATAAGTGGTACTCCTCATCGATTGCATATTTATCCCTTGATTCCTGTTTGGGCGATACTTTCCACAAATTTCTTTTGGAAGAAAGTAAAAATTATGATCATTGGAAGCACGCAAATCACAGCACCCGCCATCACCTGTTGGTAAAACGTTGTATGTTCACCAATAAGATAAGCAAGACCAGCTGAGAGAGTCATCTTTGTCATATCCGAATTCACAATGAGTGGCCACAATAATTCCTTCCAGCTGCCGATCATCGTCAAGATACCTAATGCAACGAGCCCGGGAGTTACAAGGGGCATCATGATCTGCCAGTAAATCCTGAAGGTGCCGGCGCCATCAATTCTCGCAGCATCCTCCAACTCAATTGGGATTGCGGCAAAGAACTGTCTGAGCAAGAACATACCAAAGACTGTAAACATATGAGGGATGATTAAAGCTTGGATTGTATTAGTGAGATTGAATTTCACCATCACGTTATATTGTGCAATAAGGAAGATTTGGCTAGGTACCATCAACAAGCAGAGCATCGCCAAGAAAATCGTATTCCTAAATGGAAACTTCAATCGAGCAAATGCATAAGCTGCCATTGACGCAAAGAAAAGCTGGGAAATGACAGTGCCGATGACAACAAGGAATGTGTTCCTATAGAGAATGAAGAATGGATACTTACCAGCAACAATTTTGTAGTTAACCCATTGAGCCTTTGCTGGAAACCACAGCATTGGGGTGTGGATCGTCTCGTCATAGGTCTTTAACGAGGTGATAAACATCCAGATGAAGGGTCCGACCATTATGATCGTCACGAAGATTAAGATGGTAATTATTGCTATTTTGTAAGATCTGCTGAGTTTCATAGAGATTCCTTAGTCATAGTTAACCCACCGCTTTTGGACTCGGAATTGAATGGCTGTGACCGCGAAAATTAAGATTAGGGAAACGACCGAAATTGCAGCTCCATACCCTCTTAAATCAAGGGCAAAAGCCTGCTGGAAGAAGAAAGTAACCAAGCTATTTGCATATTGATATGCAGCACTATCTGGTCTGATGATTAAGAAAATCAGATCGAAGATTTGGAAGGTACCGATCATGCTTATGACTGTCACGAAGAAGATTGTCGGAGTAAGAAGAGGCAAGGTCACGCGGAAGAAAATTTGGCGAGTGTTGGCACCATCAACTTGAGCCGCATCATAGTAAACGCTAGGAATTCGCTGAAGGCCAGAGAGTAAAATAATCACCATATAACTCATAGATGCCCAAATGAGAACGATCAAAATTGACCAGCGAACCCAATGGATATCGCTGAGCCAGAAGATTGGTTGGATCCCAAACCACCCTAAAATGTGATTGATAAGTCCATAAGACGAGTTGAAGAGCCAGCGCCATAGCAATCCAATGGCTGCAGGCAAAGTTATAGCAGGAATAAATATTGCTGTCCTAAAGAAACCCTGAGCAGGGATTTTCTGATTAAGCATCCAAGCAAGTCCAATAGCGAGAATTACAATGCTTGGTACGCCAAGGATTGCATAAAAGGCGGTATTTTTTAACGCTCTCCAAAAAAGAATATCGTGAAACAGCGTTCGGTAATTTCCAAAACCAATAAATTTTCTATTTCCAAATATGCCAACGTCATTAAAACTCAACCAGATATTCTGAAAAAAAGCGTATACATAGAAGACTGCAATTCCTATGAGGATTGGGGCTATGTATAGGTAAGCAGAGTAGTTATACCCTTGCTTCTTCTTTTTCATTTCTCCCCTAGGTTTGATCTCCAAAAGTCGAGGTGTTCAAAGGGTTTACCCGTTCGAACACCTCAAACCTTTATGCGAGTGTCTTACTTGTAACTAGCCTTTATTGAGTGCATCGAGCAGCGCTTGAGATTTAGCCGCTGCTGCTTGCAGAGTTGTCGCTACCGGAACAGTTCCTGATAGCGCCTGAGCAATGGCATCTACCATTGGCTGAGTCGTTGCAGGGATACCGTTTGATGGATAAGCAAAGGATGTCTTTGCCGCTGCAACAATCACATTTGCATCAATGTTGGCAAATCCCTTTGCATATGCGCCTTGTGAGTCTGCGCGTGCTGGGAATTCAATTCCATTGATCGCTTCATTAGTCATTGATTGGTGTCCAGTGATGTACTTCATAAAAGTCCATGCTTCTGGCTTATGCGCTGATTTTGCAGCCATGGCATAACCCAATCCGCCTGCAACGCTCTGGTTATTGAGAAGACGTTTTGGCATCTGGATCAAGCCAATATTCTTAGCTGCTCCGAGTGTTGATTTTTCAAGGAGTGCAGCCTTCCATGATCCGATAAATACCATTCCAGCATTACCAGCCAGGAAGATATCGGTTCCTTTGGTCTCAGAGAGAACGTTGTATGGAGCCATTAGTTTTGCAGACATCAAATCGTTGAGTGATTGAATGGTTGCAATTCCTGTAGGAGTACCTAGATTTGTTGTCTTCTGATCTGCTGAGAGGAAACCAGCACCATCTTGATAAAGGAAGTTAATCCAAGAAGGTTGTGCATCTAGTTCCATCACGATTGGATACTCGGTTGTCTTCTTTGCGGCTGTTTCGCCAGCGAGAATCGCAGCAGCAGCTGTCTTCATGTCATTCCATGTCCAATTTTTCTTAGGAAGTGGAACTCCATATTTTGCAAAGATTGCTTTGTTGTAAGCAACAAATACGGCATCCATACCCTTTGGAAGGGCATATTGGCTTGCTCCAACCTTGAAAGCAGCTACACGTCCTGGAACGTACTGCTGCATATTAAGTGCATCTCCTGAGATGTACTTATCCAAAGGTTCTAGAACTCCACCTGTGGCATATTTTCTGACGTTCACGTTCATCCATGTGACATCTGGTGCCTTGCTTGTTGGAAGTGTTGCATCCAACTTGGTCCAGAAATCAGACCATGGTGTTGAGACGATAGTTACGTGGATAGTGAGTCTGTGGTTTTTATTAAATACATCGACCGACTGTTGAATAATTGGCTTTTGGGTTTCATCCCATAGGGCCAAAGTAATTTCAGTAGGACCACCGGCACGAGCTGAGGTAATTGGTGAGAGGACAGCAGATCCACCAATTATCGACAGGCTCACAGCAATGGTTAATAGTCTTGACTTCATTCATCTTCCCCTTATCTTCATAGAAGCCAAAGGAAAATCAGTGGCTTAGGAAGAGGTTATGCGAATGATTCGCATTTGCATATGATTTCTGATAGCAAACGAGAGATTCCTTTATAACGCTTTCGTTACATGGTTTCCCCTACTTATGCGGGCAGGAAAGGTGAATTGTCCGATTTGATTGCTTTCGCCACTCAGGCGGAAGCCATCAGGAGCCTGCCTGATCGAGGGTAACCTCGGAGATGTGATCAGATATTCAAAGGAAGTTGCAGCCGCAATTGCAGCAAAGAAGCCAATCGTCGCTCTCGAATCAACAATTATCAGTCACGGACTGCCTCGGCCTAGAAATCTCGAAGTTGCTCGC